>CALFUQ010000389.1 GCA_937929885.1 uncultured Saprospiraceae bacterium | reverse complement strand
TCTTTGATATGATATGATCACTTCCAAATTCACACCTAAGGAACAGGAATTACTGTACTCCTTTGCAAGCGTATTACATTTTTTGAGAGTATTGTGCAATAATTAGTGTATACAAACGACTGCGAATTTATCAACAACTATGAGTTCAACAATTCTATCAAAAACAGAAAAATTTGTTCAAGAGTACTTTGAATCAAAACACGATTCTAGATACGAATTTCACGATATTGATCATACTACATCCGTGGTGGCGGCGATAAAACAGCTTTGTAATATTGCAAATCTCAAAGATCATGAAAAGCTTGATCTTACAATAGCTGCTTGGTTTCATGACTTAGGCTATACTTCTAATCCGCAAGATCATGAGTTTGAAAGTGCTAAAATGGCAGCAGATTTCCTAGAGGGAAATAGTATGCCTGCAGGAAATATTGAAAAAATAAAAAATCTCATCCTTGCCACCAACATAAACTGGTCTGGTCAAGATTATCATTCATTACTGCTAAAAGACGCTGATCTCTCGCATTTAGCTTCAGATAATTTTTTCGATATAAATAATAAACTTAGAAGGGAAAACAAACATAGGAATGGATCAGAGATCTCTGATGCTGATTGGTTAAAAAGTAATATATCATTTTTAGAGGCTCACAATTATAAAAGCAAGGAAGGGAAAATTCTATTTGAAGAAAAAAAATTACAAATCTTAAACAAACTTAAATTAATGGCAAAGAGCAACCAAGAGACAGAACTACTGTTTGATGATAAGACTCTAACGCAGTTTGAAACTACAATGAAGAATCACATAGAATTGAGTGCCATAGCAGATAATAAAGCGAATATCATGCTAACCGTCAATGTAATAATATCTACTGTAGGCCTACCGCTCATGTTTAATATTTTAAAATCTCATGCACATTTTTTAGTGCCTATTATAATACTATCTAGTACCTGTTTAATTTCCATTATATACGCTACTTTATGTACAAGACCGATCAAGATGAGTGGTTATACAAATTTATCTGATGTGCCTGATAAAAAAAGCAACTTATTCTTTTTTGGTAATTTTTATAATATGACATTTAGCGATTTTGAAGAAGGATTACTCCATACTATCTCAGATAAATCTTTGTTCGAAAACGCCATAACTAGGAATTTGTATGATCTCGGCAAATCTCTCGGCAAAAAGTATATTCAATTAAGGTATAGCTATAATTTTTTCATGTTTGGGATCATACTCACAATTATTTCTTTTATCGGCATATTATTATTTGCATAGCCCATTTAATGGAATTAGCTTAATTTTAGCTTAGTTATCTTGTTGTAACTTCCATTATGAAAGAACAAACTTCCACTTCCTTTCTATATGTTAGATTATTGTGCGAATTCGTGGTTAAAAGCGTATTGGTGATCCTATTATCGTGCTGTCAATTGACCATAACTCAAACTAATGCAGCAAATGATATAGATAGTTTAAAGATTGTACTAAAATCTAAAATGCCTGACAGCTCGAGGGTAGATGCCTTGATCGAACTCTCAAAATTGCTTTATGGAACAGATGCCGATCAAGCGGTAGAACAATCTAAAAAAGCCATATCAATTGCAGAAAAAAATAATGATATATACAGATTAGCACTTGCTTATAAGTCTGTAGGTATAGCAAATTATTATAAGGGCAATTATGTAGATGTTGTAGATGATTGGACAAATTCCTTAGAAGCATTTAGGGAGATTGATGACAAACAGGGAATTGCCAATTTATTAAGCAACTTGGGTGCTGTATTCGAAACCACAGGAGGTACTGAGAGTGCTATGGAGTATTATCTTGAAGCACTTAAAATTTCAGAAGAAACTGGAGACATCAAAAGAGAAGGAACCGTGCTTCAAAATCTAGGTGTATTATATTCTAACATCTTTGATTATGAAAGATCAGAAACCTATTACCTGAAAGCATTAGAAATATTCAAAGAAAATAAACTGCCAACTCAGGGAATCGCTACCATTAGCATGAATCTCAGCGAAGTGTATAGAGAATCGGGTGACATTATAAAAGCAGAAAAGTTTGCCAAAGAAGCAAAGCTACTTTTTGAACAAGAAAATCATGCATCCATTCCCCAGGCTATGCTGATGTTATGCGAGGTGTTAATTCAAAAGGATAAACTAACTGAAGCATTAGAAGAAGCAAAATCTGCCTACAAAATATCATTGGATAATAATAACAAACCATCCACCCATAAGGCACTAAATACTATAGGTAAAATATACAATGAGAGAAAAAATCCTGCTGCCATTCAAAACTTCAAACAAGGCATACTGATTGGGGAAACAATTGGAAAAAACGTTGATCTTCAATATTCTTATAAAGGATTGGTAGAGGCTTATAGAATTTCGGGTCGGTACAAGGAAGCCCTCACCACTCAGGATAGCTTTGTATCCATTAGAAATATTATTGCCAATCAAGATAAAGACTCAAAATTATCAACACTTCAATTACAATTTGATCTCGAAAAAAGAGAAGGTCAAATAGAAAAACTAAACGCTCAAAACGAACTACAAGAACTTAGAATTGACCAACAAAAAACTTCTCGTAACATTCTCCTTGGACTACTGATCCTTGCTCTTCTTGGTGCTTTTGGGGTATACAGTTTTACGAAGAATAGAAAACTAGATAAAGAAGTAAAAGAAAGAACCAAAGCATTAAGTGCAAGTATAGAAGATCTGAAGACAACACAAGATCAACTTGTCCATGCAGAGAAAATGGCTGCTTTAGGAGAACTCACTGCTGGAATAGCTCACGAAATCCAAAACCCACTGAACTTTGTAAATAATTTTTCTGAAGTAAGTGGAGAACTGCTCTCAGAAGTCGAAGAAGAATTGGATGAAGGAAATTTAGATGACGTCAAAGAAATCCTCCAAGATCTAAAACAAAATCTAGTAAGAATAAACAAACATGGCAATCGTGCAAGTGGAATCGTGAGAGGGATGCTAGATCATTCAAGAACAGGGTCTGGTGAAAAAACACCGACTGATATAAATCAATTATGCGATGAATTCTTGAGACTCTCTTATCATGGTCTTAGAGCAAAGGACAAATCCTTCAATGTTGCTTTCGAAACAAATTTTGATGAAAGTATTGGTGTAGTAAAGGTAATTTCCCAAGATTTCGGAAGAGTAATTCTGAATCTGATAAACAATGCATTTTATGCTGTAGATAAAAAAAAGAAAGCAGTTGGAAACGGGAGTTATGAACCTACTGTGAGTTTAACGACAGAATCAAATGGGGATGAGATTATCATAAAGGTTGCAGATAATGGGAGTGGGATTTCCAAAGATAATCTGGAAAAAATATTCCAACCATTTTTCACGACAAAACCAACTGGAGAAGGAACTGGTTTAGGATTATCTCTTAGTTATGATATAATAACCAAGGGGCACAATGGTATGATTAAGGTAGAAAGTACAGTTGAACACGGAACTACTTTTACGATTGAAATTCCAAAAATAAGAGCATCATGAAAGTATTAGTTGTTGATGATGAATTAGACGTGATAGATCTATTTCGGCAAAAATTTAGAAGAGAAATAAAAAATCAAGATTATGATTTCACTTTTGCTCACTCAGCATCAGAAGCCTTAGGATATTTAGCATCTGGCGCACATGAATCAACGCTGGTTCTTTCTGATATAAATATGCCTGGAATGAGCGGTTTACAATTGTTAGAAAAGATAAAAGCTACCTACGATCAAGATTTAAAAGTGATGATGATCTCAGCTTATGGAGATCAAGAAAATATAAACACAGCCAAAACTCTTGGAGCATATGATTTTCTAACTAAACCAGTTGATTTTATTCAGTTAAAAGAAAAGCTAAAAAAAATAGCATGAGTGTGAAAATTTTAGTTGTAGATGATGAGTCAGATCTCGAAGCCCTCATCAAACAAAAATATAGAAAGAAAATTCGAAATAGTGAATACGAATTTACATTTGCGGAAGACGGTATAGATGCTCTGGATAAAATAAAACTAGAGAAGGATTTTGATATGATCCTTAGTGATATCAACATGCCTAGAATGGATGGATTAACTCTATTGAGTAAGGTAAAAGAAGCAAATCCATTACTCAAAACAGTAATTATCTCTGCCTATTCTGATTTGGGAAACATAAGAACTGCCATGAACAATGGTGCGTATGACTTTGTCACCAAACCAGTAGACTTTAATGACCTAAATATAACTTTAGAGAAAACCATTGATCACGCTAAACAACTAAAAAAAACACTGGATGCAGTAAGAGAGAATAATATATTAAAGATGTACGTCGATGAATCTTTACTCCTTTTTATGGATTCTAAAGACTTTGAAAAACATCTAGAGAAAAATGAACTAATAATTGCGGCAGTAATGTTTGTGGATTTATGTGGATTTACCGCTTTTAGTGAAAACGAGTCACCAAACAATGTAGTTAATCTTCTCAATCAATATTTTGATGAAATAGTAAATACTATAATGAAACATGGAGGCTATATTGATAAGTTTATTGGAGATGCTGTAATGGCGGTTTTTAAAGGGGAACATCATATAGAAGAGGCCGTAGAGGCTGCCCTAGCAGTACGACAAAAGATCGATGAATTAAAGAAAGATATAGATCTCACTAAGTTTAGTGGTTCGATTTCTATTGGCATTTGTGATGGTCAAGTTGTTGTTGGTAATATTGGATCTAAGAGTTTAAAAAGATTTGATTACACAGTAATTGGAGATGTGGTAAATACAGCAGCGAGACTTCAAGAAATAGCTAGACAGGGTCAAATTCTAATTCTAGAAAAAACATATGAAAAAATTAAAGAATCATTCCGATGTGAACATATAGATACATTTAAACTGAAAAACAAGGAGAATATAGCCAATGTATATAAAGTCATAGAATAAAAAAGTTACTGCTAAAAGCCGTCTGAGTATTGTCAAGAATTGTAGCATAAATATTCTTCTTATTCGGATGATTGCATAGTTACCAAATTGTCAACATCTTTTAGGAAATAATCATTTCCTAACAATAAGAATCAATTCATACTAATCTGTTTAATGAATAGGGAAAAAGCCTTTCAGTATATAGCCAAGACCCGAGTATTGGTTAAAGTTTACTATAAAAAACATTAAATATAAATCCCTTTAAAAGGGGATGGTTATTGATTTTCAAAAGGAATAATTTGCATCTGATCCTTTGGATCATATTTAAGAACAACTTAATCCACCCAAATGAAAACACCCAAGTGCATTCTTTGCATTGCTATACTATCTATTGCCCTATTACAAAATATTAATGCTCAATGTGACGGCCAAGAAATAACTGGCACACTTACTTATGTAGGGAGCAATGGCATAAGTGGCAATCCATCCGTAGCAGGTGGTCTAGCTGACGGCATTTTTACCAACAATATATCTGGTAACGATGAACTTACAATTAGCCACAATGATTTGCTAGAAGGAACACAAATTTGTGTAACTGTCGGTTTTGCTAACAAAAACAGCAAAGTCTCATTATCCTTAAATGGTGATGAAACAATTTTTTCTGAAGATGAAAGTAATGATGAGTATTGTATAGCTGTAACTGCCTCAGGGCCACAAGAACTGAAGATAAAAGATGTTGGACCTGGATGGATTAAAGTCGATGGTTCCAGATATAATTATTGTGAAACTCCTACTCCTGATTGCGAAGGCACCATTGTTGATGGTGGTGGAACTTATGTTTCTTCGTCTGGAGTTTCTGGTGACCCAAGCAATGCGGATGGGTTTCCTGATGGAGTTTTCACTAACAACTTAGTTAATGCCGATCTGGTAACACTGACCTACCCAGACTTAGAAGTGGGTGTATCTATATGTGTTACCCTCAGTTTTAGTTCTAAAAATGGTAAAGTTAAATTCAACCTAAATGGCCAAGAAATAACGATTACTAATCCTGGAAATGTTTCTGGTCACACAAGTCAGGAAATATGTTTTGAGACCACTCAATCTGGAAGCCAGACCTTAGTTATTCAAGAGGTTGGCCCGGGTAATTTAAGAATCGATGGTTCTAGTTATTCATACTGTGAGGAAGAAGATCTCACACCTGGCAATATTGAGCCTTTGGGTCCACCTGAAATAGTCGAAAAAGATAGCCTAGGTGATGTAATGTTAGTCAACCTAGCAGGACTTGCAGAAGCTGAAAATACGGGAAATACTTCTGGCATTGTTTCGAATAATGTCTTTGAAGTTGATACAGAAGGCAGAGTACTTATAGAAGTGATAGCCAAGCCTGCTAAGCTTGATGAAGCAGTGGCGCTACTAAAAAGTTGGGGAATGGTTGACATCACTTATTATGCAGATTATCCATTGACTGTGGTTGGGTTTTTACCCTGTGCCAACGCAGAACTTCTTGATCAAAATCCGAGTATTTTTAGATCTGCAGAAACTGTCCCACGTCCAATAGTCGATGCCGGTATCGTAACTACCCAAGGTGATAAAGCACAGAGAACAGACTTCGTCAGGAATGGGTATAACATAGATGGTCAGGGTATCAAAATAGGAGTAATCTCTGATAGTTACAATCAATTACCTACTGATATTTCTGGTGGTTTCGCCTCACTTGATGTTTCTCAAGGGGACCTTCCAGGGAAAGGTGATACTTCGAAAATAGTAGAAGTGTTATTAGATATTGGCAGGTTTTCTAATCCTACTGACGAAGGAAGAGCCATGCTTCAGATAATTCATGATGTTGCTCCAGGTTCTGATCTAGCTTTCAAAACAGGTTTTGTAGATGCAGGAGGTTTTGCACAAAGTATAAAAGATCTTGCCACTGCTGAGTGTGATATCATAGTGGATGATGTCACCTATATCACAGAGCCATTTTATGTGGATGGTGCTGTTGCTCTTGCTGTAGATGAAGTAGTATCAGGAGGTGTCACCTATGTATCTGCAGCAGGTAATTATGGCTCACGAACATATGAATCAACATTCACCCCTATTGCCTTGGACTCAATCCCTTCACTAGACCTACAAGGTATTTATGCCAATTCTCTCAATGCAACCGCGCACGATTTTGGTGATGGACCACTCCAAAAATTAAAACTTAAAGCAGGTGCTGACTACACTGTTGCGCTCCATTGGGACGAGCCTGTTGTTTCATTGGATGGAACCAATGGGGGGGCACGTACTGATCTTGATATATATCTTATGGATGATGATGGCACTTTGAGATACAAACTCAACAGTAACGAAATAGGAAAAAATCCATATACGCCTATGCAATTTAAAGTAGTAGGAGATTTAGATGTTGAAACAAACTTAATCATCGTAAATGCTAATGGTAATACTACTAATGATATAGACTTCAAGTATATATTTTTCAGGGGGACAGGTGTTACCTATGCAGACGGTACAAATCTAGTAGGATCCACAATAGTAGGCCAAGCTAATGCAGAGGGAGCTATTGCAGTAGGCGCTGTATTATTTAGCAATACTCCACAATATGGATTGGAAACTCCTACGCCTGCTTCATTCTCCTCTCGAGGGGGGCATCCAGTAGCAGGTGTAGATAGAAACAAGCCAGATATAATGGCACCAAATGGTGTTAATACAACGGTGGAACTAGGCGGTAGCACCGAAATAGACGACGATAGTTTTCCTAACTTCTCAGGAACTTCTGCCGCCGCACCACATGTAGCTGCATCAATTGCACTCATCCAGCAGGCACGAAAAAAATACTTAAACCTCGAAACTCCGTCTGATACTATTAGGCAATTGATTAGCCAAACAGCACAGGACATGGAGGATCCTATCAGTTCTGGAGCAGGCTTTATACAACCTCATGAAGCTATATTAACCTTCGCTAACCCATTACCAGAATTTACACGTTATGAGGTTCCAGATGGAGTTACTGTAGGGTTAGACACATTCGAAGTCAAAATTTATGGTCAATTTTTAACTGATTCAACCATGGTTATGTTTGGTGGTGCAGAGTTATCAAGTACCACTATTGAAGGAGATACTATTGCAAAGGCAATGATTCCCTTTCACAACCCTAACGCTAATTTAGAACTTGCTCTGATGACACCTGCTCTGACAGACGCTTCTGATGGAGGCATGTCTAGGCCTGTCCTTTTCAATGCACCTCAAAAACAACTGGTGACAATTTCTGTTGGTAATTACACAAGAAAATTCGGAGAGGATGATCCTGTTTTCGTCCCTGTAATTTCAGGACCTATAGATTCATCTGAAATACCACTCTTGAATATAGTGGTTAGCCCAAATGCAAGTTCTCTAAGTTCTCCAGGAATTTATAATCTCAGTGTTAATCAAAGTTTTGTTTCAACCGTTCTGGCAGACTCATTTGATTTCAATTATGTGAACGGTAGTTTGACAATAGAAAAAATGCCTATCTCAATCCAAGCAGACTCTATCGACATTACTTATGGAGAATTGATAAATAATATATCCTACAATTTTATTTATGATGAAACCAATGTGAGCAATACAGCAGCCCTCGACGCAGCTATAAATGCTACCTATGATGCAACTCTTGTGGATGGTGTAGCTCTTGTGGATGATTTTGATTTTGCTGATGGGCTCCGAGAGTCTTTTGAAGGAGTAGAAGACATTACTTTGGCACAAGCCCTTAGCTTAATAAACAATTTAGCGATAGTCGATACTACTGGTTTACTTAATAGATTAGGAAGTGCAAATTTGATTGATGCGCTCAATCTAGTGGATGGTATGAATTTAGTGAATGGTCTTGCTCTCGTAGATGGGGAAGTACTGGCAAATAGATTAGGAGACTCAAGTGTAGAATCTGCTATTACTCTAACTGATGGGATTACATTTTACGGAGTGCAATTAGATGATATGTTGCCTATAGATGAAGCAATCTCTTTGGCCAATGCTATTTCTGGCGATTTTGCGTTTGATGGAGCAGCTGTTATAAGTTATATTAATGGAGCAAGTCTCATTGATGGGATCAATCTGATAGATGGTACCAATTTAATCAACGGTTTTAATTTGGTCAATGGAGCTAATCTAATTGATGGCGTTAACCTAGTCAATAAACTACAAGCAGCAAATCTGATAGATGAAACAACTGGAACTTTAACTGATGCCCTTAACTTAATCAACGGAATTAATCTTGTTAATGGCTTTGATCTAAGCAACGGCAAAGTCCTGGTCAATGCTGCATCCTTAGTAGACAAACTTGGGGCAGCAAATCTCATAGATGGTATCAACCTGATAGATGCAAGTTCTCTAGTAGATGCCATAAACTTAATCGATGGATCCGCATTGATTGATGGAGTGTCTCTTGTAAATGCCTTAGCATTAGTAGATGGTAAAGTAATCGTCAATGGCGTATCATTAATTAATCAATTAGGCGCTGCTAACATAATAGACGCTTTAAAAGAAGTAGATGGTATCAACCTTATTGATGGCTTTGCATTGATCGATGGAGTCTCGCTGGTCAATAAGCTTGAGTCTCAAGGCAAATTGTCCGACAACTCAACTATTGCTAATGCACTAAATCTGGTCAATGGCGTCAGTCTAGTTAATGGCATTTCACTAGTCAATGCTATGAATCTTGTAAACAGCACAAGTGCAGATGGCTTTGAAAATTATAATGCAGGGTCAATAATTAATTATCTCAATGGTGTAAATCTTATAGATGCCTCGAGCTTAATCGATGGAGTGTCATTAGTAAACAGTGAAGCGCTTAGAGATAAACTACAAGCGGCAAGTATAATCGATGCTATGAATCTTATAAATGGTGTTAATCTAGTAAATGCCGATTATACCTTCGCTGACGGAACATCTCTTATTAATGGTGCTTCATTAGTCAATCAATTCCAAGCTGCAAACTTAATCGATGGTATCAATCTAATCAATGGCTCTAGTTTAGTCAATGCTATGAACCTTATAAATGGTGCTTCGCTGGTAGATGTAATTGTATTAAGCGATGGATTTTCTCTTGTAAATGGTTCTGCACTTGTAAATAAGAGCGGGATGATAAGCGCAAGTGCGCTTATAGATCGTCTGCAAGCTGCTAATTTGGTTGATGGATCTTCATTAGTTAACGGACTAAATTTGATAGATGCTATAAACCTTGTGAATGCTTCTGCACTCGTCGACGGATCTAATCTTGTCAATGCGCTAAATCTGATTGATGGTATAGGCAGTGCTAATTTGGTTAATGCAGGATCTCTTGTAGATGCTGCTAACCTTGTCAATGGCTCTGCAAATCTGATTGATGGTGCTGCTAATTTGATTAATGGGTCCAGCATCGTTAATGGCATTTCATTAGTCAATGGTATAAATCTCGTAAATGGTACCAATATCATTGATGGTTCTAACCTAGTAAATGGTAGTAATCTAGTGAATGGTATATCTCTTGTAAATGCTGCAGATGGACCAACTGACGAAACGAAAGAAACACTGGCGATCATCGCAGAAGAGGATGCAGTAGAAATGGTCGACACACTTTACTCTCTACCTATCTTGACAGGATACAGCAAAGGTTGTCATTGGATTATTCCTGGCACTTTATTTTCAGAAAATTATGAAGTGACCTACCTGCCTGGAAAGGTCAATATTGATCCTGCAGATCTTACTGTTAATGTCAATAATGCGGAAAAAGGTTTAGGTGAAGCTTTCCCAACGTTTAGTTCTACCCTTATAGGGGTGATAAATGGCGATAGCGTTGATATTGAGTATTCTGTTATTGGATTTGTGGATACATTTGGTACCTATCCGATAACGGCTTCCTTAGAAGATGACAACTATAACATAATAACAAATGATGGAACGTTGACAGTGGTGTGCCCTACAGGACCCAATGCCTTGTTAAGTGATATAATAATCGAAACTGAAGTATGTGATCCTAATTCTGGAACCCTCCTAGGTATAGGTGGGATCAGTGTACCAATCGTTAACCCTGATTTTGAAACCCTCTATAAATCAGGTTCAGATAGTATAACGGTGAATCCTCTAAGTCTTAATATAGATTTCATTCAAGGGGCCTCTGATTCTGTTATGGTTAGCCCCAACCTGCTTACCTATAGTGATGGATCTGAAGGATTTACTGCAGACATGGCTGGATGGGAATGGAATACCACCTCCCCAACTAGATTTGGTGTTACTAAAGTATCATCACTCAGTCAAAGTTCCCCTAATAACGTAGCCTATACCAATGGCTTCAACTATGGTGGTGGATCACAAGAAAGGGTAATGTCTCAAACGCTTACCACCCACTTAGAGCAGGGAGTCACTTATATGTTATCTACAGATTTTGGATGGAGATCGGACAATAATTTTGTTTCCAATCCTCCAATATTAAGACTCTATGCTGGTAACACTTTATTGTCGGCTGTTGCCGCTGAAGATCCAGATTTGGTTAAGGGAAAATTCGTAAACTATAAAAGAGCCTATATGGTAAGCGATATTACCATCTCAGGACCTCTCAGAATCGAGATAGGCCTTGGAGAACATTCGGTTGCTAATCAGCTATGTATGGATAATGTTCAACTTATAAAGTCAACCCCAGTGACATACCAATGGAGTACTGAAAATGGAACCCCATCTTTAGGTGGGTTAAACGAGGGTAGCTACTCCCTTACAGTTACCGATGATAATGGCTGTGTAGCAGAGAGTAGCAGTGTTTTAATTAAAGAATGTTGTAGTGCAGATTCAATGAATCTTGTAGACTTATACAATGCTACAGATGGTCCTAATTGGACTAACGCTTGGGATCTAAATACACCTTATAGTACTTGGTTTGGCGTTACCACAAATGTTAACGGATGTGTATCACAAATTAATCTTGATAATAATAATCTGACTGGCACCTTACCAACAACCATTGGTGGTTTTGAAGAATTGACTTTACTTTCACTTTTTAGTAATGATATTGGTGGATCTATCCCAGTTGAGATAGGCGATTTGACAAACATGACTGCCCTTAATTTAGGCAGTAACAACTTTAGTGGAAATCTGCCCGATATTTTTAATCAGTTGCCTAACATCAGATCAATAACATTTAGTGACAATAACCTTGATGGGACTATTCCTTTATCCCTTGGCGCAGCTACTACGCTAACGGGTATAGGTCTTGATGCTAATGATCTTTCAGGAGTTATTCCAGACACCTTATCTAAGCTGGTTAATTTGCAAGAACTTTACCTACAAAATAATGAGCTCACTGGTATAATCCCTTCGGACTTAGATAAACTCATTCCTCTATTTGTACTTGATTTATCTTCTAATTTATTAACAGATACCATCCCTGAATCTCTAGGCAATCTTACAAGTCTAGAATTTCTATTGTTATATAATAATAGTTTAACTGGAATGATTCCAAGTAGCATTGGGGACCTTACACTTTTAAAGCAGTTAAGATTAAGCAACAACAACTTGTCTGGTCAAATCCCTACATCCTTAGGAAATCTTGGATCGTTAGAAATTCTTTCGTTAGAAGATAATTCTTTGAGTGGAGAGTTACCTGCTTCCTTAGCTTCTATATCAAGTTTGCAACAATTGTTTTTACAAAACAATCAACTTGAAGGGTGTTATCCAATAGAATACATTGCTTTATGTAGTCTTGGCTCAAATATCAGTTTTGCCAACCAAGCAACCCTCGGAAGCTATGACGATTTCTGTTTAAATGGGGGTTATAGTCCTTCTACGGAAACTTCTTGTCCTGCTGATATAACTACATCAGCCCCAGATTGTGATGGAACCACAGTTAGCTATTTACTCCCTACCTGGTTAGATGATTGTAGAGGACCAGTAACTGGAGTATTAGAGACAGGATTTGGAAATAATATTTCAGACATCTTCCCCCTTGGTACTACAACTACAACTTGGGCACACTATGCAAGTAATGGTGATACCCTCAGGTGTATATTTGATGTGACTGTTTTAGCATCCACGTCGGTGTCATGTACTTCAACTTATGATGTGGATAATAGTGGAATCATCAATGCTGGCACACACGTCATAAATCGTTGCAGTTTCGGTAACTCGCAAGGCGGTGGCATAAAATGGCAAGCCTTTGATGTTCCAGTTACAATGGCCTTGAAAACAGTTGAAGTAGATGTATTTAGATTCACTGCAGACGATCCATTAGAATTTAAAATATTCCAGGGAGTTGGTATAACGGGTGCATTGTTAGCTACTGACACATCTACAACAAATATTGCTGATTTTAGCCTTTTGGGAATCAACTTAGATAATACATTTGATTACACATTGCAAGTGAGATCAATTACCAATTCAAACTATTCTTTAAACTTTAGAGATATTATACCAGGCGATTTGGCGGGGAGTAGTGGTACATCAAGTACATTACTGTTCGACGTATTTGGAGAAAACTCAGTATGGACGGAAGTAGATATACCACTCCCGATTGTTACAGGTTATGGTCCTGAAGGTAGTGCCATCCTTTTGGATGGAGTAGATGATTATATGTCTACAGACGCAACTGATGGATTATTCCCATCAACCTCACCATTGCCTACCAGCGGTGCATATACAATTTCCGCTTGGGCCAAACAACCAGTGAATCAAAGTGGAAATCGACAATTCTTGTCTGCTGGTCCGAATCTCTACTTAGGTCATACTTCAGCGGCTACTCCTAAGATAAGAGCCGGTGATGATTGGATAGACACTGGAGCAGACTGGCCTCAAGATAATCAATGGCATAATTACACACTTGTGAGAACAGACACAGAGACTTACATGTACTTAGACGGAGTGTTAGTTGCAACTAAAGGAGGCCCTATAAGTAATCCAGGAACTGAGGACCTTTTGATTGGACGTACCCATAGTATAGATACTAATACTGGAAGTATCAATGGAGAATACTTTGCTGGACTTGTGGATGAAGTGCGCGTTTGGGATCGCGAATTGACCGAAGGAGAAATAATTTGCTTTTTAAACACAGCTCCTTCTAATAGTGATCCAAACCTTACGGCACGATATGACTTCGGTCCATGGTTATGCGAATTTCGAGAATTCGATGTAAGAGGCACTTCTGTACCTAACGCACTGTTTTTTAGAAACATGTCTAACAATGATGCTTGGGTACCAAGCATTGATATCGTCGGAACATGGGATTATCAAGGTGTAGGAACGACTTACACAGGTAAAGGGAATTATATCACTGCTGATATTCCAGCTAGTATTGAATGGTCAACCACTGATTTTGGACTTGGAGTACTTTGCTCCACATCGCTGACAACTACATCATTCCAATCTGAAAATACACCTATTGCAAATACAAGAAGTGTAGAAAAATCTAAACCCGACATGAAAATTTATCCAAACCCCACTTCGGACTTCTTGAATATAAGTTTCGAAGGAGTCAAAGCGGATACGGAGTTATTAATATTAGACTACAGCGGTCGGTTAGTTGATAAAAAACAAATTAAATCTGATACCAAAAACTATAGATTGGACCTAAATGTATCTGGTTATCATTCTGGTCTGTATTTAGTTAACATCATGATTGATGGACAGTTGATCACTAAGAAATTTGTGGTCCAGAAATAGGTTAATGTAAGGTTACAAATCGGCGATAAAATATTTGTCGAAAAATTAGTTGTTCACCTATAATCGGGTATTAGAATTACCAGAGCTGCATGTTAGATGTGGCTCTGGGTTTTTCCTTTATCCTACCTTCTTCGTCCATTGTGTGCCAGCAAAAAATAAAAAAGTAACGTTCAAAGAAAATAGATTAATATGTCAATGACCCAAATTGCAATTTTTCGAAAATCAGAATTGCCCAAGATTGAAAAAATAGAAAAGGATATACAAAGTCTTGAACATGATTTTGAAATAAGAAATAAAGAAGATAGTATTTTGTCAGGGAATGGGTTTGAATGTACTATTAATGGGCATGAAACTTACTTTGAAACATACATTGATGAACCAAAAGAAGTTATTAGTGAATTTGAATTCATAAAATCGGACTTAACGAATGAAGACATTTCAATTTCATTTGTGTGGGGAGCGGATTTTGCTGCAAGTGCATGTATCAGATTAATATCAATTGCATTAATTGATAATTGCGATGCCAAAATATACTACTTAGATGATGAAATGAAATATACAAGAGAGATGCTTATAAATGATACTCCACAACTTTTAAGAGAATTATCGAAAACTGATAACCGTAAATC
>CALFUQ010000388.1 GCA_937929885.1 uncultured Saprospiraceae bacterium | reverse complement strand
GGCATACAATGCAAACGAAGCTAACCAATGCTCTCCTGCGTATTCTCCATCGACAATTTTATCGTAAGAGTAGTTCATATGATTGTCTGCAATTTTGATTAGATGATTGTATTCGGGATTACCAGCTGCAATGCTGTAAAGGCACCATGCCCGCGAAAAATTTAATCCATCAAGATGGACTAGCTTACCGTCCGATCTGTCTTTGACATCTGCAGGTATAATTGTAGCAGAGCCATCAGCTAACCCTGGCAAAAATTTTTCGAACCAAGTCTTAAATTCTTCTTTTGATAAAACCCTTCTCATGATGTCTGCTTCTTCTAAGCAGGGGGATAGAAAGTCGTAGCCGCTTGGCTCATAGTGAATTGGGCAAGCAGTATCTTTTTGATAGTAGTGTTTACATCTAGAAGCTATGACATCAGAGAGTGCAGTTAGGTTATTAAACTTCGCATAGTCGTATGCAAATGCTAAACCGAAACCCGTGTTACTATGTTCTCCGACTCTAATCGGGTAAAGTAGGTTGGGGAGATAAGAGATGTATTTTTCTGCAAGTAGATCGGTCAGTGGTTTTAGGTTATCGTACCACTCTTTGCCTTTAGGGTGGTCCCACGTTTGTAGTTCTAAGGCAAGTTTCATAATCCATGTCCAACCGTATGGGCGCTCATAGTTCTTGGTTAAATCGTGTCTAGAGAAGTACTCGACTTCTGTTTGTATGTTTTCTACGGTTAGGTTATTATCTAAGGCAGCGATGATATTTTCTTTATTCTCTAGGTCTGGGAAAGTCTTAAGTAGATAAACCAAAGACCAGTGCCCATGTACAGCAGAGTGCCAATCAAAACAGCCATAGAAGGCAGGGTGTGCGGTAATATGATCTAGTTGATCATTTTCGTCAAAGGTGGTGTGTCCTGCTTTGTAAGGGTAGGGGTTGCTGATGCACTTCATCGGTAGCTGGGCTAGATAGTTAGCTCTAGCTTTGTCCAGCGTGAGGGCAGATGTGTATGGGGCTATATCTTTTTGTGGTTTACTTTTAGTATTGTCTACACAGGCTAATATTGTGAATGAAAGAATTATCAAGAGTATATATTTCATAAAAATTATTTGAATGTGATGATGGCATGGCCCCAGATACTTTCTATAGTAATGGAGTTGTCTTCAAGCTGTCTACCACTGAGACTATTAATTATAAGCGAGGCATGATAAGTAGAGTCATTAACCTCTAATAATGGATTATCTATTGATAGGTTATAGCGTGCGTTTTCTGCCATGGGTGTATTGTTAATTAGATTTTTATAGTATTCTAGTAAGTCAATTTCACCTATGGTTTCACTGTTTTTAGTTAGTCGTAGCCCATCACCTTTTTCGTTTAGGATAAGGTATATCGTTTGGCTGTTAACTTGGTTTCTATTACCAGATATGGGCACAAAGTATTTATTTTCATCGAGTTTGATAGGTGAGTTTTGATTGTGATGAAAGTCATATCTTTTACCTTCTCTGGGTTTGTTGTACCTAGGAAACAATTCTGCTATATCTAACTTGTTTGCCAGGATACGTGCATTGTGGTATTGGTCTAGTGAGTCTATGAGCCAAGTAGGATTATCATAGCTGACAAATTCTAAATCTTCTGAGATCCACTTGTTGATAAATTGCAGGTCTGATCGATCGTCCAAATATCTGATGCTGGCTGATAGTTCAAATCTGTAAGCGTTGTAGAGACTGTCTGTTTTTGACGATAGCTCAGTGTTATTTGCAACGGAGATAGTGCTTTCTTTGTCGAGAGGGGTAAGCTGATCTCCGACTAGTATAGACTTATCTATTAGAGATTGTTTGAATCTTTTCTGTTGGCTAGACAAGGATGCATTAAACATATTAAATGGGCCTGTTAAAATAGGCAGTAAAACGATGATCGATAAACTGATAGGGATGACTTTGATACTTTTAGTCTTTGACAAATTATAGTATAGCGTGATCCCTAATAGCCATACACCGAGTAAAGCCACCACATAGCGCAACTCGGTCACACCATACTCAGATATCCTGCGATAGATAGCGATAAAGACAAGTACTGTAGGTAGGAGAAGGGCAGGGAAAAAGTACTTTTTAAAATAAGCGGTCGGCTTAAAATCTGAGAACTTATGGTTAAAGTAGTTAAGCAAAAATGCAAAAATGCCCACTACTGAAAACCAAAGCGAAAGCTGCGAAACCCATCCTTTAGGTAGCTCCCACTTGATACCGATCTGTATAGCATAGGCGTACAGTATTGCAAGATAAATCAGCACCAGCGGAATCAAAATATACTGACTAAAGATCAAGAAAGCCTTGATGGGTTTTTTAATCTGATTATCGTAAAAGATAACTGGATACTTACTCAAGAAATAAAGCGTGTGGAAAATTCCCACCAAAAAAATAAACAACCTAGGATAGGCTACGCCATCGAGTTCTATACCAAACAACTTATCCAATGCAAGCAATGCGATAGCAAGCCCTACAAAAAGGAATACTGCATAAAACATAGACTCCACAAATCTCAAGAAGACATCCTTGTTGTACTCCCAAAAATCTTCCTCACTACCCTTAGACACAAAAGGTATGTACGCAATAAGTAGATGAAGAAATATAATGATCGCGGCTATCTGAAATGGTAATCTGAAAACACGCGGTGAGTATACATCATAGGACACAGGCAAAAACAAAAAGTAAAACAAAAGCAGACCAATGGCTAAGGCTAGCTTACCGCCCCACTGTTTGCCACTAGACCAGTCAGCTGATTCTGCACCTATAGTAGCTGCTATGTTGCTAAAGACACCTAGTGCGCAGATAATGACCACATTGATCAGTAGGCTAGGAGTGTCAGGCTCATCTATCGCATACATTAGGGTAAGTGACCCTACTATTGCCATCACGCTCGCCACAGGAAAGCGAGAGAAGGCTAGAAGTAGGTTGATGTTTTTGAAGTTTAGCAAGCTATATT
>CALFUQ010000387.1 GCA_937929885.1 uncultured Saprospiraceae bacterium | reverse complement strand
TTTATTTAGCTCGCTGTTATGTCTTCGTTGGATCCTTCCAGAAGAGGTAGGTGTTTGGCAAACAATGTTGCTGGTAGAAAGTTATATGATGTTCAGTAGGTTTGGAGTATTCAATGCTTTCAATCGTGAATTTCCATATTTTTTAGGTAAGGGAGATAATCAGAGAGCATTGCAGTTTCTTTCTACCGCAGAATTTTTTGCAATATGCCTGTGCATTATTTATGTGGTTTGTTTGCCATTGTCACTGTTGTTTTACAATCCAGCAGAAACTCCACTTTGGAGTATTTCTGTATTAGCCTTGGCGCTGGTTGCACCGATGAATATCTATCGGAACTTCATGGATCTTACTTATAGAACCAGCAAAGATTTTGCACTCTTAGCAAAGGTTCAGGTTAGGATGACGCTATTGGTTATTCCAACTGTATTGTTGGTTTATCTTTTGGGTTATCAAGGATATCTATTAAGATTTATTTTTCTCGGTGTAGCGGCATTGTCGTTATACATTTACTATAGAGCACAGCCATTTAAACCAAGGTTGATCAAGCCTGAGTTTAAATATTTATTTAAAGAAGGGTTACCATTATTCTACTCTAACTATTTACAAAATATAGTCAAAGGGTTTCCTAAGATTATTATTCTATTCTTTAGTAGCATGACGGTGTTAGGATTGTTTAGTCCTGTGCAAGCAGTCTTGAGTTTGGGTGTTTTAATACCCTCTTCGATTTCACTCTATCTTTTGCCCAAGCTAAATTTTGACTACGGCAAAAACGATTCGAAGAAAGAAATAATAAGTAACGGATTTAAAGCAGCAGGCATATCCATGTTAATCATGTTACCGATTGTTTTAATCCTTTGGTTTTTAATGCCTCCAGTTATAAAAGCGTTTCTACCCAACTTTGTAGAATCAATTTTCCCTATGCAACTAGCACTTATATTAAGTGTATTTACCGCATTTAAAATTTCCTTTAACGTGTTCACAGTATTAAAGGAATGGAGCAAAATGTATATCTATTTGGGATTTCTACTGCTTGTACAAGCATTGATCCCATTTACAATTATAAAATTATATCCAGATCAAAATATACTAGTAATGTTGATCATCTCTCTAATAATCGCAGAGATCATCATGATACTAGTTTCCATTACAACAATAAAAAACATTAAGTAAATGATAGTTCTAGGAATTCACATGGGGCACGATTCAAGTGCAGCCATTGTAAAAGACGGAGAAATTTTGGCCGATGTCCAGGAAGAAAGATTCAACAGAGTGAAGCACTCCGCAGATGCACCTATCCAAGCAATTGAATATTGCTTAGAAGTTGCAGGATTGAAAAATATTAATGAAGTAGACTATATTAGTTACTCTTGGTTGAATACTTCTCAAAAGATGAAAGCCCTATTGGGATTTGAGCAAGAGGATAGCAATACTCTAAAAGATAAACTCTTCTCTCAGGGTAAAAAACTCCTTGGTAGAAGCGCCGAAACGCTGGTTCCTCCTATATACTTTCCAGATTTTAAGCTAAAAGACAAATCTAAATTTGTAAATAATGAGCATCATTTGATGCACGCCGCAAGTGCATATTACACAAGAGATAATAATGAAAAGTGTTTAATATTTACTTGTGATGGTGCTGGGGACAACGTATCTCTAGCTGTCTGGCAAGGAGAAGGAAATACAATCACAGCTTTAGAAAAATTTGATGGTTACACAGCAGGAATTGGATGGGCGTATAGTATCGTTACAGAAGGCTTAGGTTGGATACACGGAGACGGTGAAGGCAAGACTATGGGATTGGCACCTTATGGTGATCCAGAAAAATGTAAAGGAGTCTTAGACAAATATTTTCCAAAGTTTGATGGTAAAAATCTAGTTAAGAAATCTGAGTTCGGTTTGGCTACGCACTGGATGCAGAGAGGATCTAATCAGTTTCACTTTGAAGAAGCTTACGAAGTTGCAGAGCTTGTAGAAAAATATGGTAGAGAACATATAGCAGCAGAGGCGCAGAGAAAAATGGAAGAATGTCTTATCACCTACATCAAAGGCTGGTGCAAAGAGACTGGAATAAAGAAAACTGCTGCTGCAGGTGGGGTCTTTTTAAATGTAAAACTTAATCAAAGACTCTGGGAGCAAAAAGAAGATGCCTTAGATGAGTATCATGTCTACCCTAATCCTGCAGATTGTGGTTTAGCAGTCGGTGCAGCTTTAAATGAATACTATAAGCACAACACCTTCACTGGTAAAAAGATAGAGCATCTATATCTAGGGCCTGAATATAAAAATGAGGATATCGAAAAACTCCTAAAAATTAGAAAGCTAAAATATCACTACTCTGAAGAGCCATGGAAGCATGCTGCGAAATTATTAAGTGAGAACAAAATTATCGCATGGTTTCAAGGAAGGATGGAGTCTGGACCTAGAGCTCTAGGTAATAGATCTATTGTAATGAGTCCGATACATCCTGATAATAAAAACACTATCAATGCATATGTGAAGTTCAGAGAAGGGTTTAGACCTTTCTGTCCATCTTTACTCCATGAGAAGGCAGACGAATATTTATCAAACTATAAGGAAGAATTATTTATGATAACTTCTTATACTGCCAATGAAAAAAATAAAAATTCAATCCCTGCAGTAGTGCATGCAGATGGAACACTAAGGCCACAGATGGTGAAAAAAGATTTGAATAATAGATACTGGAATCTTATTAATGAGTTCGGAAATATCAGTGGGAAGTATATAGTACTCAACACTTCATTTAATGTGATGGGAGAGCCAATCATTAATAACCCAATGGAAGCAATTAGATGCTTTTATAACTCAGGAATCGATGCCCTCTTTCTTGAGAATTATATGATCTGTAAAGATGAATCTTTAGCACCAGCTTAGTAAAATTCCGTTGAACCTAAATGTCAACATAAATTATAGAAGGGTAATACTCTTCATCTTCTTGGCGATTAACTTTCTTAATCTGTGCAGGGGATATTTTGTGCATCATCTTGGACTTTATCCTGATAATGTAAATTTTTACCTTTTCTACGCAGGCATTTTATTGATTCCTGTTCTGATGATATTTTATCATAATCTTGGAGCTGGCATTAAATTTCTAGGAAATACGATTGGAGTAATGTATGTTTTCTTCATTCTCTTTTCGCTTTTTCTGTTTGTTATGGGGCTTTTTAAGGGCAACCCGATTACCTTTTGGCTAATTGATTCGGCTTCTTACTTTGTCTTTATCTGTTTTATTTTTATTGGGACAAGCAGAGTCTTTTGGGATGATTTAATGATAGTCGGAATTCCTATTCTTATTGCTGCGATTATTGTCAATGCAATTACTGTTACGATTTTCATCCCTACATATCATGTACAAGAGACGAATACATTTGAGCTTACAAGTGCAGCAAGAATGGCTAGGTCAATCTTGGCATACGAAACACAATGGGCTCTTTCTCTCTGGTCCATATTTTTATTAACTGCTTACAAGAGAAAAGGGTTTTCGTTTCTATGGATTATTATTTCTGTGGTATTGCTCTTTATGCTACAGATACTTTTCCAAAAGAGAAGTCCTAGCGTCAGGATTGTTTTTTTCATTGCTACTTTTCTGTTTATAATACCGCTATACCTTAAATCAGATAGTCTTAAAAAACTAGTTAAAAAAAGAAAACGATTTCTTTATGCAGGTATAGCAGTAGGCGTTCTCTTGGTTGCTAACACACTGAATGTAGAGCTAATTGTAAATCAATTTGAGTCTCTGATGGATCGATTAGGTGGGAACGCTGGAAACATTACTGGTTCATACGATAAAGGATTCTTAGGAGTATTTACGAGTGATAATGAAAGATTGATAGAGGTCTTCCAAATGTTTGAAGACTTCAACATGATTGATTTTTTTATTGGAAAAAGTTATGGCGGATTTTATAGAGAACATTTTGTCTTTTTTGTAGATAAGACTACTACCCACATCGGAATCTTTAATATTTTTCTCAAAGGAGGCCTCATTTATTTCATTACATATTTTGCAATTGTACTCATACCTCTTTTGTATCATAAATTTCATAAGAACTCAATGCTAACCATAGCATGTTTCTATTATATAATTCTCACCACATTGTTTCAATTAGTAGAAGGGTGGTTTTACTATGCGTCTAATGCATTTGAGTGTATCGTCTACGCAGCAGCAATAGGTTGCCTAACCTCAAATGTGATAAATCACCTTAACCCTAAGTTAAAAGCAGCATAGTGCATATTCTAATTACTGGATATTTTTACTTGCCTACTGGTATGGCATCCTCTGCTAGGATCAGAAATATAGCATACGGGTTTAAAGCAGCAGGTGCCGATGTGTCTATCATAGCATTAAAGAAAAACTTCTACGAAGAACCAGAGATGAAGATCATAGAAGAAATGGAGCAGGTAGGTATAACCGTAGATTATGCATTCGATGGATCTGAAAGTTTATCCTTACTAGACAAGTTATTAATTCATAAAAGAGCTGGGGATATTGTAAAAGATAAAACCGTAAAACTCCATCAGCAAAAGAAAATAGATGCTGTGTTTTTATACGGTGTTGCCTATTCTTTACATCAGCCTGTATTAAAATTTGCAAAACAAATAGGAGCAACTACGCTAATAGACATAGTAGAGCTAAGGATTAAAATGTTAGGTATAAAAGATTATTTCAGAGATCCTCAAACCATAGACATTGCTTTAGGATCAATTAAAACACCTCAACAAACCGACATTATACTCACTATCTCTGAGGAGCTGTATAAAAAGCACAACAGTAAAAAAGATAAATACCTTTTACCAGGAATAGAGCATTGGAACAGAAAAGAAGTAACAAAAACTAATGATTTAAATGAAGACAAGTTTAATCTCCTCTACATAGGAATTCTCAGTGATAGAGATGATCCTGCTTATTTAATTGAGTTATTCAAATCAATCTTAAGCCAAGCACCTCAAGCTACCCTTACGGTCGTCGGCAATTATATGGCGTCTAAGAAAAAGGATTACTGGGTCAAAGAAATGCAAAAGAAATTTGGAGATGCAGTATATATCGCAGGTAGGGTGACAGAAGCTGAAATGAATCGATTAAAATCTGAAGCTGATGGTTTTATCCTAACAAGAAAGAATGAACTTCCAGAAATTTGTGCTTTCCCAACAAGATTGCTCGAGTTTTTAAAACTAAAAAAGCCCGTGTTTATTTCTGATGTGGGTGACATTCCTGGCTATCTAGAGCACATGAAGGAAGCATGTATTCTAAATGGTGACTTAGATAATGACAGCAGAAATGCACTTAGCATTATAAATAACAAATCACTAGCCAACAACATCGGAACATCTGGCTGGCAAAAAGGATCAGAAGTGTTTAACAGAGAGACCCACATGAAAAACATTTATACCCTTATAAAAGAATACGCTTCAAGTAACTAATCATGAATTATAAAAATTCCTTATTAGTCCTTGGCTCAGTTTTGTTTTGCACACTACTTATAATGTCTTGTAGCCTAAGCAAATCTAAACTTATAAAATCTAGTCAGGTACAATTTTTACAGAGCGCATTCAACTCAGGTATCGACACCCTGACTTTAGAAAAAGATGGTCTCTATGTAATCACTAAAGAGCTAAGAGTTGAAAATTACAATAACCTAGTCATAGAGGGCAACGGTGCTACAATCATGTTTCCCAACAACAAACCACTTAGCAACGAAGGGCTTATAAAATTTCAATATTCTCAAAATATCAAAATAGAAAACCTAACCCTCGATGGTAACAAGTTTAATCGTCGAGGAAAACATCTTAACTCTCACAACATTAAAATATACAATTGTAAAGACGTCATTCTAGAAAATGTGAACTCTATAAATAGCGGTAGCGACGGATTCATCGTCTCTCCTACCTCTCCTAAAAATAGAATCGAAAACTTCTGTCACAATATCTATATGTACAACTGTCACGCTGATCACGCATCAAGAAATGGGCTATCAATAGTAGGAGCATTTAATATGGAAGTGATTGGCGGTTCTTTTAACAACACCAAAGGCGTGAGACCTGGTTACGGTATAGACATAGAGGCAGATGACCCTAACTTTAGACCAGGGAATAAAGACATCCTGTTATCAGGAGTCGAAATGAAAGATAATCATGGTGGTGGATTAGCAGTGATAAGTATCGGTTTCCCAGAGAATGTAACTATCCATGATTGTGATATTTCTAATTCACCATTCGGATTAAAGCTAGCTGGGACAAATATTAAGGTAGATTCTACTCGAATTACAGATTGCGATCTTGGTATTAAGTCTCTCTACTATGAGCATCTTGGGCAGCCTGCTGATAACAATATGATTACTAATAACATAGTAAGCTATGGTGATACTGGAATTGAATACAGTGGCTTCGGAGGTAGAATTATAAACAACCAAGTCAATCATATTAAAGACAACGGCATTTGGTTGAGAGGAAATCTCAAGTCAAAATTCAAAGCGACTGTTGCAGAAAACGTCATCGAAAATATAGGTGGCACTGGGATCTACTCGCTTAATTTTGAAAATACCACTATAAGTCATAATAAAATAGTGGCAACTGGTGAATATGGAGTCTTGTTAGGTGATGGTACTTATCTAGCAAGTAATAACCTCATTGACAGCACGCAGAAAGTTGGAATCGAAATATCTGGTTCTGAAGCTGATCTGGTTGAAAACATAATTAAAAATACGGTAGAACACGCAATAGAATTTAATAGAGGTGGCAAAACACCAGCAAGAGGAAAAATTATAAGAAACAAAATTTCAAATACCAAAGGAGTTAAGCGGAGTGTGATAATAGATCACAATGGGCTTATTACTGAATGTATAGATAATGAAATAACTACCCTTGGAAATGAAGTAGAAATATCTCTACAAAATGAACCTGCAAAATTTAAACATGGAAACAAAGACAAAACCAAAGTCATTAAATAAAATGAAAGGATCAGATCATTATTTTAACGTCGTAGATAAGTATCAGCTTTATGGATCTACAAATAGATTAAAATTCTATCTATTGGATATCCTATTTAAAGGAATAGATTTTAAAGGCAAAACAGTACTTGACATTGGAGGAGGTAATGGATTATACAGCTTCTACGCTGCTTGTATGGGCGCTAAGAAAGTAGTTGTCATGGAACCCGTAATGGACGGTAGTTCAGATGGATTCGAAGATGAATTCAATGATTTCAAAGAGAAGTTTGGCACAAAAGATAATATCGTATTTAATAAAGATTTTCTACAAGAGTATGATCCTGGTGATGACAAATATGATGTCGTGCTTATGCACTACTCTATTAACCATCTTGATGAGCAAGCATGTGAAGACCTTATAGGCGAGAAGAAAGAGGAAGCGAAAGCAAAGTATATTAAAGTGCTTAAAGACTTAGTTAAGATGAGCTCTAATAATTCTACACTTATTATCACTGATGCTTCTAGATATAATTTCTATCAGAAATTTGGGATTACTAATCCGATCGCTCCATCCATAGAGTGGGAAAAACATAACACGCCAAAAGTTTGGGCTGCTTTACTTAAAGAAGTAGGATATACAAATCCAGTAACGCAATGGTTAGCACTAAACGCTTTTGGAAAGCTAGGTAAAATAGTCCTAGGAAATAAAGTTGGGAGTTACTTCTTACATAGTTTCTTCTATTTAAAAATGGATCTTAAAAAATAGTCATCCGTAAACGTAAGATCATATTTGTAATACCTAATCTAGCACCAGGTGGGGCTGAGCGAGTAATGTCAATCATTATTAATAATCTTGATACGACTAAGTTCGACTTTAAGCTTGTGCTGATTAATGGGAAAAACAGGTTTTACCCCATATCTTCTTCAATAACTATTCTTGATCTGAATGCTTCTCGATTATTGACGGCGATACCTACATTGATTAACATTATCAGAGAAGAAGCTCCAGATATAGTTTTTTCTACACTGACACATCTCAATTTATTTCTTGGGATGAGTAAAGTCTTACTACCTAAGCAAACTAAGTTAATCGCTAGGGAATCAAGCATCATCAGTATCAATAATAAGTATTACAAGTATCCTACGCTAACAAACAAGTTGATCAAAAAATATTATAAAAAGTTTAGCCTAATCATTTGCCAATCAAAGTTTATGCTAGATGATTTGGTAGATAACTATGATGTACCTACTTCTATAATGACTGTGATTAACAATCCAATTAATCCACCAAAGTCTAATTTGCATAGTAAGGAGCAAAACAAATCAAAACCAAAATTTATAACAGTAGGCAGATTGTATAAAGAGAAAGGGTACGACAGGATTTTAAAAGCACTAGCTCTTTTGAAGTTCGATTTCGAATATTGGATCCTTGGCGATGGGTCATTTAAAGATCAACTTACACAACTCATTGATGAACTAGGGCTATCGGACAAAGTAATTTTTACTGGTTTGGTTAAAAACCCTTTTGATTATTTAAAACAATCAGATGTGTTTTTGCAAGGCTCTCACTTTGAAGGTTTCCCAAATGCAATCTTAGAAGCTACTTATTGCGGTCTACCAGTTGTGGCTTATGATGCACCAGGTGGCACACAAGAGATATTGATCGAAGGGTTTAATGGCTTTCTAGTCAAAGAAGATGACTATCAAGAATTTGCCAACAAAATAGAGCAATCTTTAAATGGAAGTTTTGATTCAGAAAAAATAACAGCACACACTATAGACAAATTTTCGCTTGACAAAATTATCAGAGCATACGAAGATGCAATCATGTCTACACAAGACCACCCTATTCCAGAAGTTCAGATAAATTGAATCCTTTGAATAAGTCTGTTGCGTTTGTGGTAACCACTCTAACCTATGGCGGTGCAGAGATACAAGTATCGCTGTTAGCAAAAAAACTTCACGACAGAGGTTGGAAAACTTCGATCATAACTTTAACTGATCCTAAGGCATTAGATGAAGAATTAAGAAATTATGGCGTCGATGTTATCTCTCTTGGAATGAAAGGAGGTACACCTGACCCTAGGGCTATTTTCACATTAAGAAAACAATTAAAAAGAATCAAGCCTACTATAGTACACAGTCATATGATTCACTCCAATCTTATCTCTCGAATCTCTAGAGCTATCACCAATGGTGTTTCTAAACCACCTTTGATTTGCACTGCTCACAGCCTTCAAGAAGGAGGGAAGGTTATGGAACTACTTGCCTACCAACTTACAGATAGGTTCTGTAATCTTACAACTAATGTAAGCCAAGCAGCAGTAGATAGATATGTCAAAGTAAAAAACGCACCCTCTAATAAGATTAGGAAAGTATTTAATGGAATTGAAACTTCACAATTTCAATATGATGAAGAAAAAAGAAAAGCCAAAAGAAAAGAATTAAATCTAGGAGATAAATTTATATGGCTAGCGGTTGGAAGATTAAATGAAGCAAAGAATTTTGGGCTCCTTTTAAATAGTTTTAAAGAATACTTAACCAAAGCACCAAATAGCGAACTACTAATTGCTGGGCAGGGAGAACTAGAAGAGTTTTTGAAGGATATAATTGCAAAAGAAAGCATAGAAAATAGTGTAAGAATGTTGGGTAGGCGGACTGATGTTTTAGATCTTATGTGCGCATCTGATGCTTACGTGATGTCTTCTCTGTGGGAAGGGTTACCGTTAGTTTTACTAGAAGCAGCAAGTGTGGGATTACCAATAGTAACTACAGATGTAGGTGGCAATGCAGAGATCGTTTCTGATAAGAATTCGGGTTATATAGTTCCTTCTTCAGATCAAGCTGCGCTTGTAGCTGCAATGTTGAAAATGTATGAACTGCCAGAGACAGACAGGCAAAGACTAGGAGAAACTGGCTCTAATTACATTAAATCCCTGTTTGATATAGAATCCATTGTAGATACTTGGGAGTCAACTTATAATGAATTTATTAGTAAATAATATAGGGTCTTATACCCAAAATAAGGTCTTAATATATGAACACCTTCCTTAATAGCAATTACGTTCTTATCTATACTTAAGACGTGCTAAAACAGCTGATTTTACTCATAAACAAAGCCTTTTGCGTTTAAAGATTGTACATATTGTAACATTAGGAGATTCTTTGGCGGGAGTACAAAAACACATCTTAGATGTCTGCACTGCCCTACATAACCAGAGTCTTGATGTGACCGTACTCATAGGCA
>CALFUQ010000386.1 GCA_937929885.1 uncultured Saprospiraceae bacterium | reverse complement strand
CCTAGATTATTTCTATAGAGTCTTGAGCCCCATTCGTCTCTTATGAGATTTTGGCCGCTGTAAGGGCTATAGTTGCCGGGGTTGGGAGGTTGATTGAGTACGTATAAATCTAGCCACCCGTCTTTGTCATAATCTATGAAGGTTGCTCCACGACTACGCTCTGTATCATCTAGTCCATATACCTCTGCTTGTTCTTCAAAAATAAAATTACCATAGTTGATGTATAATTTATTTTTCCTGAGCGCTGGTTTATCATCGTATAATTCACAGGTGACGTATATGTCTAGCAGACCATCATTATTAATATCTCCAAAAATTACTGTGGAAGACCAAGCGCCATCGTTTATAATATTCGCCTTTGCAGTTACATCTTCAAAATTTAAATCTCCGTTGTTTTTGTATAGCCGATCTCCAACAAGATTCCCAGTAAAGTAAATGTCTTGCAATCCATCATTATCTAAATCAGCTATCGCAACACCACCACCACCATAGAAATTGCTGTATTGAAGAATACTACTTTCTCTGGTATCTTCAATTTTGTTTTCAAAAGTGATACCACTTTTGCTGGATTCTACTTTTGTAAATAATGGTTGAGATTCAGCAGAGCATGCACTCAATATCGTGACCCAAATGCATAGAAGCAGAATGTGATAATTATTCAATTTCCTAGTCTGTGTGTTTAAAACATAAATTTAAGTTACTTTTCTTATTCCGTATGAGCCAGAATCGTTCAGCTACATTAATTGTATTCATATTTAGTTTTCTCTTTATGGGATGCGATCAAAGTAGTCAAAGCGTTGTAAGTACTAATAATGAAAATAGGTGGCTCATTCCTTTTGAAGACTTGACAGTTGGCGCAGAAAAGGAGGTGATAAAATCGATAGACGCACCATCATTTACTCAAGCAAGTCTATTAACTGAACTTCCTGAAGACGATTTAGTACTGGCTTTGTTTTTTAAAGGTGAATTAAGGGCATATCCACATTCTGTACTATATGAACATGAGCTGATTAATGATGTCATCAATGGCACACCTATAACAATTAGTTATTCACCTTTTACTGGTACCGCTTTGGCTTGGGTGCGCGAGATTGAAGGCGAGGTGGTTGAGTTTGGCTCTTCTGGCTTGTTGTATAATGCTAATCTTATGCCCTATGACAGGTCTAGCGGTAGTATCTGGTCACAAATAAAAAGACAATGCATAAATGGAACCCATTTTGGGAAGCAGCTGAGTGTCATACCTCTTATAGAAATATCTTGGTCAAGTTGGAAGGAACTTTATCCTGAAAGTATGGTGCATAATTATCAAACTGGGTACAATTTTTTGTATGGACCATATCCATTTTTGGATTACAGAACTGACAATAATTTTTTCATATTCCCAGTACCATTTGAAGATTTTCGGTTAGAAGCAAAAGACAAAGTTTTAGTTGTCGAAGAATTCTTGCAAACACTTGTATTTCCATACAAACTACTTGAAGGTCAAAATAACACGTTAATAGAAAAAAGAATAAATGGAGAAAAGATCATAATAGTTGGAAACGCTCAGAGTCAGTATATGACAGCTTTCAAGCCAAAGACTTTAGATGGTATTACACTTGAATTAAAGCTAATAGAAGAAGGACCGAATATACTAAGAGATGAAAAAACAGGAACGGATTTCAATATTTTTGGTTATGCTACAAATGGTAGTCTGAAAGGATCTCAACTTAAGCAACTAGATCAATTCACAGGATTTTGGTTTGCGATTTCTAATTTTTATCCAAATGGCGAAATTCAAAAGTTTTAGGAAACCATTGTCGTCCCTTTAATTTCTTTCAGATAGTAATCCAGATTTTCTTCCATAACAACATCTAAGGGAAGATGCTGAATCTTACTTGGGGTTTCATCTTTGAGCAAGTAATCAAAGATGCCCATAATGGCTAAATACCCTTGCTGAGTAGGGTTTTGATTTATTAGAAATGTAATCTGCCCTTTTTTCAAGTAACTGAGATTTTCTTCAATCAGGTCAAAACCAACGAACTTTATTCGATCAGAACCATACTCTAAAAACTCTTCAACAACAAAATGCAGTTTTGAGGTCGTCACAAACACACCAGCAAGATTTGGGTAAAGTTTAATCATCTGCCTGATAAATTTCTTCTTCTTTTTTTTGTCATGGATATCTGAGAATATCTCTCGTTCTATATCAATCTCATGATTGTTATGTATTTTAAAATATTCCTTGAATCCTTTCTCTTTTTGTATTAAGTGTTCTGCGTTGTATATTTCTTTTTCCAGATGAAGTATCAAGAGAGTATCCGACGGCTTTGTCGTAAAATCCAAAAGTTTTGCAGCTAACTTACCACTACCAAAAGAATCTTGACCGATGTAGCAAATAAACAAGTCGTCATTCCGATCTAGGTAGGTGTTAATCTGGACGTACGGAATTTTGTTTTGCTTGCATTGATCAAAGAATTGATTGAATTCTTCTTTGTTATTTGGAGCTGCAAGGATACAACTAAACCCTCCTTGCATTATTTGGGGAGTCATTTGCATGATTAGTTCTGGATGCTGATCATTGTACGTAAATACTTCTATACTGAATCCAAAATCCTTTATAAAATTTTCTGCCTTTCGGATACCTTCTAAGGGTTGAGCCCAAAATGAATCTAAACTTGGAGAAGGAATGAAAACCGCAATTTTGATCTGTTTTTTAGTTGCTAAACTTCTGGCAACAAAATTAGGAGAGTAGTTAAGTTCATTTATAGCATCTTGAACTTTTTTAAGAGCTTTCTGTGATACTCTGCCTCGTTTGTGTATAACCCGATCAACAGTCCCTACTGAGACTTTCGCTTTTATAGCGATATCCTTCAAGCTGATTTTGGTCATAACACCTAAAAATTAAACTTTTGGTTAAAATATCATCACAAATTTAAATAACATTTTATTTATGTGTGCGCCCACATAAATTTGGGAATTTTGTTACATTAGGTTAACTATTTATTCATAAAAACAACTTAGAGTATGAAAAAACTATTATTACTCCTCTTTTTCGGGGTATTGTGTGTTGTCAGTATTTCAGCACAAAGGACAGTTAGCGGTACGATCACATCAGCAGAAGGTGATGCACTGATAGGTGTCAATATCCTTGAAAAAGGTACTTCAAATGGAACCATCACCGATATTGATGGTAATTATTCTTTAATGGTCAGTGATGGTGCGCAACTTGTTGTTACCTACACAGGCTATGAAGAAATGGAACTAGCTGTCAATAATTCGTCGACGCTTGACATTTCTATGTCTGAAGGACAGCTGCTCGATGAAGTAGTCGTTACCGCTTTAGGTATAGAAAGAAAAGAAAGAGCTCTAGCTTACTCTGTTACTCAGTTAGAAGGCTCATCACTAGCTACAGCAAAAGAAGTAAACATTGGAAACGCCCTAGCTGGAAAAGTAGCTGGTGTTAATGTAAGTAATCCTGCTACGGGACCAGGGGGATCCACAAGGATTGTTATTAGAGGAAATGGAAACATTTCAGGTAACAACCAACCTCTAATCGTAGTCGATGGAGTACCTATCAATAATGACAACCTTGGCTCTGCGGGTATGTGGGGCGGACAAGATTGGGGTGATGGAATCTCAAGTCTAAACTCTGATGATATCGAGTCCATGACAGTCCTCAAAGGAAACACTGCAGGTGCTCTTTATGGCTACCGTGCAGATAACGGAGTTATATTAGTAACCACTAAGAAAGGAAAAGCAGGAGGTGGAGTCAATGTTGAGTTTAACTCAAACCTACAATTTGAATCTATCCTTAATCAACGAAACTTTCAACAAGAATACGGTCATGGTAATAGAGGTGCAAAACCAGCCACTGCTGCAGATGCACAAGAGTTTGGAGTACAATCATGGGGTGCCGCTTTTGATGGTAGTTCTGTACTTCAATTTGATGGCGAATCTAGACCTTACTCTTATTCAGGAGATAATATGGACCGTTTCTATGAAACTGGTGCGACTTTCACGAATACGTTAGCATTAAGTGGTGGAGGAGAAGATTATGGATTTAGATTATCTGGGACTAACTTAAGTAATACAGGTGTTGTTCCTAATTCTTCTGTTGATAGGAGAACACTTACAGCGAATATCAATGCGAAGAAAGGAATATTCTTTGGAGCTATTAGTGGATCTTTTGTTAATGATGATACAAGGAATAGGCCTGGACTTTCGGATTCTCCGGGTAATCCTAACTACGTACCATCTGTTCTTCCAGGGTCAATAGACATTACCAATCTCAGAGGTAGTACGGATAAGATAGGAGCAAATGCAGATGGCACAGAATTACTTTGGAATGGTAATCAGTTTAATACAAATCCATATTGGGCTGCATATCAGTTTGAAAGGAGTAATGCAAAAAAGAGACTTTTCGGAAATTTCAGTTTAGGAGCTGAATTATATCCTGGGCTTACTTTAACGGGTAAAGTAGGAATGGACAGATTTAACGAACGAAGAACTAATCTTACACCTTATGGTACTGGGTTTAGTGCTTTTGGATCAATAAGCGAATCGAATAGAGAGGTTGAAGAAATCAATACAGAAGCGATTCTTAGATATGTCACTGATATCAATGAGTCAGTTGGGATTGATGTACTAGTGGGAGGAAACCAACAAAAGAACTTCAGTGAATCAATTGGTGTAAATGGAAGTAATTTTAATATTCCGTTTTTACACACACCTAAGAATGGAGCAAATCAAAGTACTAGCTATGGTTTGAGTAGATATCAGGTTAACTCGGTATTTGCAATGGCAGAGATTTCTCTAATGAACTCATTGTACATAACTGCAACAGGTAGACAAGATTGGTTCTCTTCCTTGACGAATCCAGATGGAAGTGATTCTGAGAATACAGTATTCTATCCATCGATTGGAGTAGCGTATGATCTAGCAAATGGTTTAGGAGATAATCTACCTTCTATAATTGACTTTGCAAAAGTGAGAGCATCTTGGGCAGAAGTAGGAGGAGCGACTGATCCTTATCGATTGGGGCTTACTTATGGTATTCAAGGACAAGGTCACTTAGGACAACCACTAGGAGCCATATCAAGTGGTTCTGTACCTCCAGCAGGATTAAGACCTTCGACCAATGCTGAACTAGAGTTTGGGATTGATTTAAGAATGTTTACAGGTAAATTGAATGTAGATCTCGCTGTGTATAGCCGTAAAACAACTGATGGTATCTTGAATGCAGGAATCTCTGCAACGTCTGGTTACGGTTCTAAATCCGTCAATGTTGGAGAAGTCACAAATAAGGGTGTAGAACTTTTACTTGATATGCAAGTACTAAAAAATAGCAATTTTACTTGGAGAACAAGTTTCAATATAGCTCAAAACGTTAATGAGGTTGTAAGTTTATTGACACCTGAATCTGACGGTGAAGAAATCAGACTCGAAGAAAGTAGAACACGAAACGCATTTATCCATCTAGTCGAAGGTCAGCCTTATAGTCAGGTAATGGGATTTGAATATGCTAGAGATGGTAGTGGAAATATTATGTTAGATGATTCTGGTTTGCCAGTTACAGGAGACTTGAGGGCATTTGGTACGGGTGTACATCCAACTTCTATTGGATGGCAGAACTCCTTCAATTTTGGAAATTTAAATGTAAGTTTCTTAATAGATGCTAAGTCTGGAGCGAAGATATATAACGCTACAAATGCTTACGCATACTTCTGGGGAATCCATGAGGCTACCTTAGAAGGAAGAACTTCTGGTATAGGTTCAATTGCAGCAGCAGACATTCAGGATTACTATCAAAAAATTGCATTTGGAATTTCTGAGGAATTTATTCAGGATGCCAACTTTGTGAAGTTGAGAGAACTAATCATAGGTTATACAGTGCCTAATGATTTGATTCCAGGTATACCTTTCAAGAATATAAATTTATCTCTTGCAGGAAGGAATCTAGCACTATTAGCAAGTAGTACAGATAATATTGATCCAGAATCAACTTATACAACTAGTAATGGTCAGGGCCTCGAGATGTTTGGAGTGCCTGTAACGCGAAGCATTGGTTTTAACCTTAGTGCTAAGTTTTAAATCATTAAGAAATATTTTAAATAGTAAAAAATGAAAAATATAACATATAAAATACTCTTCGTTTGTTTTGGATTATTGTTTTTCTCTACGTCATGTGATGATGGATTTTCAGAGATCAATACCAATCCAACTCAGGCAATAGATATCAATCCCAATTTTCAATTTACCTGGACACAGTTAAGAACGTCTGGTGGTAGGTATGAGAATTGGAGAGCAAACTTAATTTACTCTTCTATGATGATGCAACACCTTTCAGCGGTATGTGGATATTGGTCTGGAGACAAGTATTCATATAACGGAGGTTACTCTTCATCTCTTATAGATAGAGCTTATACTGAGCAAGTAAAGGACATTGTAGATTTAGTGAATACACTACAAAAAGGTGAAGTCGGTGATCAGACCATGTTAGGTATGGCAAGAATATGGAAAGTCGTGATCTTTCAAAGACTGACCGACACTTATGGAGATATTCCTTATTTCGAAGCTGGAAAAGGTGCTATCGAAGGAATTGATTTTCCTGCCTATGATTCGCAAGAATCTATCTACATGGATATGCTGAACGAACTGGAGCAAGCTGTTGGTCAATTAGGGTCAGGTGGATTTGGCTCTGCAGATATTATGTTCGGAGGAGACGTTGATCAATGGAAAAAGTTTGGAAATTCTATGATGTTACGTCTCGCTATGAGATTATCAGAGGTAGATGCAGCTACTGCACAAGCATGGGCAGCCAAGGCAATTGCTGGAGGAGTTATGACTAGTAATGCAGATGATGCATTTTTAGATCATACTAATGGCCCAGAAGGTATTAATAGAAATGGCATCGGTGAAGTATTAGATAAGTCAAATGGTTTTGGAGATGATTGCCCAAGACTTAGCAATACATTTGTTGACTGGATGGATGCTACAGGAGATCCTAGAAGAGCGATATTAGGTGTACCTGTAGGCGGTGAAATCGTAGGAATGCCTAATGGCTTGGATGCAACAACAATCGTTGACAATCCTACTGGAGGAAATGTTGATAATTTTAGTCGAATCAATCCTGAGATAGTCAGAGTAGAATCACCTATGATGTTTCAAACTCATGGCGAAGTAGAATTGTTACTTGCAGAAGCAGCAATGAGAGGATGGCATAATGGAGATGCAGGTACTCACTATGCAGCAGGTGTAAGGTCTGCTATGAATAGATGGGCACACTATGGCGAGGCAATGGCGATCGACGCTGGAGCAATAGACGCGTATCTAGCAGCGAATCCATTTGATGCAGCCAATGGAATGACACAGATAGGATGGCAATACTGGGCAGCAACATTCTTAAATGAATATGAGACATTCTCTAACTGGAGAAGAACTGGAGTGCCAGCACTTGTACCAGTTAATTACCCAGGTAATGCTACTGGTGGTCAAATACCCCTTAGACTTGCAGCAAATCCAAGTGAAGGAACATTGAACCCGAGTTGGCAAACAGCTGCAGACAGACAAGGATTGTCTTCTGACTTTCAAAGTCACTTGATTGTTCCAGTTTGGTGGGATAAATAGTAATTAGTAGATAGTTTTTCGGTATAAAGTAGGCAGAAGCTTTTTAACAGCTTCTGCCTACACATACCTCCTCGCTTATTTTTTGATAATGAACTTTTTAATCATAATAATTTCTTTTTTATCTCTTTCGGTATTAACAGATTATAGTGGGACTTGGACATACATGTCTCCTACACCAGATGGAGGCTCTGTTGAAGCAAATTTCGAATTCTGGAAAGAAGATGGCATTTATGTTGGCAAAGTTTTTTCGGCAGAAGGTGAACTACCCCTCAAAGATCTTAAAATCGAAGAAGATAAATTCTCAGCTTACTTTGATTATCAAGGATATATAGTTCGATTTACAGGAACATTTAATGGTGATGTGCTTAAAGCATCAGGAGCGGTTGAAGGTTTTGAGTTTCCGATTACTGCTAAGAAAAAGTAAAATACTTTTTATTGATGTGGTGTTTCCTGCTTTGCTTTCCTGGCTAAAAGCCCAAACAATTATTTAAGATTCGTAAGACGTAGTCTTTTATTTAGTCTAGAATGATAGAATTCTTATCATTGTATAATGACCTTCGAAAATAACTTCAGCTTTGCGAAGCAATGCGATGATCAAGATCCTCTAAAGGAGTATCGATCTAGATTTAATTACCCATCCAAAGACGGTCATCCATATATCTACTTTTGTGGTAACTCACTAGGCTTACAACCCAAAACTACTGTTACAGAAATTAGTAAGGAATTAGAAGGCTGGTCTGCTATGGGTATCAAGGGGTACTTTAAGGGAGATAAGCCATGGGTAGATTATGATAAGAATCTTAGTGCTTCCATGGCAGAGATAGTAGGTGCTAAGACTGAAGAGGTTGTAGTCATGAATACCTTGACAGTCAATCTACACTTTATGATGGTATCTTTTTACAATCCTTCAGCTAAGAGATTTAAAATTTTAATAGAAGCTGATGCTTTTCCATCAGATAGGTATGTAGTGGATTCTCAGATAAAGTTACATGGTTTTGATACAAGTGAAGCCATCATAAAATTAAAAGCTAGGGAAGGAGAAGAATGCCTTAGAGTAGAAGATGTAATATCAAGTATAGAAGAGCATGGTGATGAGATTGCACTTGTCCTCATAGGTAATACCAACTATTACACTGGTCAGTATTTTGATATGAAAAGTATAGCGATCGCAGCTCATGCTCAAGGCTGTAAGATAGGATTTGATTGTGCTCATGGTGCAGGTAATCTTCCATTAGAGTTACATGATTCTGGAGTTGACTTTGCTGTATGGTGTACTTACAAATATTTAAATAGTGGTCCAGGTAGTATAGGAGGATGCTTTGTCCATGAAAGACATTTGAATAATCCAGAACTTCCTAAGTTGACTGGTTGGTGGGGGCATCATCGTGAGAGTCGCTTTGGTATGCGGGAAGAGTTTGATCCTGCGCCAGGTGCATTAAGTTGGCAAGTTAGTTGCCCACCTGTATTGGCACTGGCAGGAGTAAAGGCTTCACTAGATATTTTTAGTGAAGTAGGAATAGATAAATTGCGAGCTAAGTCTATTAAGCTTACTGGGTATTTAGAGTATTTACTTGGTGAGGTGAGAGACGAGCGAATACGAATAATCACACCTAAAGACCCACAAAGCCGTGGCTGCCAATTATCAATCAAAGTAACCGACGTTACAAAAAACCTTTATGATAATTTGATAGCAAATGGGGTGATTGTGGATTGGCGAGAGCCTAATGTTATACGGATTGCTCCCGCTCCATTATACAATTCATTTGAAGAGGTGTTTCGGTTTGTAGAGATTTTAAAAGCACAACTTCATTGTTCATGAGAATCATTATCTTTTAGTTTCTAATTCAACACGAAAACCATGGCAAAAAACAACTTGACTTACTACTCAATCGTAGTCGCCCTAGCGGGTTTCTTATTCGGATTTGATACTATTGTAATTTCAGGGGCTGATCTGCCCATTCAAAAACTTTGGGGTACTTCTGAGTTGTTTCATGGAGTATTTATTATGTCCATGGCGCTATGGGGGACTGTGATAGGAGCTTTGTTTGGTGGAATCCCATGTAATAAATTTGGGAGAAAGAAAACGCTCTTCTGGATCGGAGTGCTTTATGCGGCTTCTGCTATTGGTTCAGGACTTGCACCTGATGCATATACGTTTTCATTTTTTAGGTTTATAGGTGGGCTAGGAGTAGGTGCTTCATCTGTGGCGGCACCGATTTATATCTCAGAAATCGCTCCTGCAGAAAGACGAGGAAGATTAGTAGCCTTGTACCAATTTAATATTGTATTTGGAATCTTAATAGCATTTTTATCAAATTACCTAATTGGTCAATTTATAGGGGAAGGCTCTTGGCGATGGATGCTAGGCATAGAAGCTGTACCTGCATTGATTTATACATTCATGGTGATGGGAGTACCTAATAGCCCTAGATGGCTCATGATGAAAGGTGGCTCTGAAGCTGAAGTTAAAAGCTTATTGCAACAAATAAATTCTGGTGTTCAAAATGTAGAAGAGGAAGTATTGGCTATTAAGAATTCTTTAGTCAATAAAGCAAAAGATTCTCTCTTCTCAGGTAAATATTCTAAGTCAATCATGCTTGCATTTTGCTTAGCATTTTTCAATCAGGCATCAGGAATTAATTTTGTGTTGTATTATGCTCCACGAATATTTGAGACTGCTGGTATTGCTGCTGATAGTGCACTTGGTGCTTCGATCCCGATTGGGATTGTGAATTTAATTTTCACCATCCTCGGAATGTATCTGATAGATAGATTGGGCAGGAAGACATTAATGATTATTGGATCGATAGGTTACATCGTTACCCTTTTAGGTGTAGCATGGGCTTTTTATTCTGGGGCAGAAGGATTTATGGTTGTGGCATTTGTATCTGCTTTTGTCGGGGCACATGCTGTAGGGCAGGGAGCTGTTATTTGGGTGTTTATATCTGAGATATTTCCTAATACAGTCAGAGATGGCGGTATGTCTCTTGGGTCTGGCACCCACTGGGTTTTTGCAGCTGCTATTACTCTGATTACGCCATTAGTGATTAGTACTTTTAGTGGTACTACGATTTTTTGCTTTTTTGCATTTATGATGTTTTTCCAGTTGCTATGGACATTGGGTGTCATGCCTGAGACTAAAGGGGTAGAGTTAGAGGAGTTAGAGAAGATGTTGGTTAGGCAGGATTAGATTGGGTATTTGGGATTGTAAATTTAAAGATAGACCCACCGCTAGGATTATTCTCCACCCAAATATCTCCTTCGTGTCGCTCAACTATTTTTTTGCAAAGTGATAGCCCTATTCCAGTGCCTTCATAGTCTTCTTTGTTATGTAGTCTTTTAAAAATGAGGAATATTTTTTCTCTTTTGTTCTCAGATATTCCGATGCCATTATCTATAACAGAAAACTCATGGATATTCTGGTTTGTTTCGCAATCGATAATGATTTGAGGCTTAATTCCTTTTACTTTAAACTTTAATGCATTTGAGATTAAATTCTTAAAGATCTCCTTTATATATGTTTTATTTCCAGTGATTTCTTGTGGTAAATACTTCACTCTAATATTTTCTGCATTCTCAGCAAATTCAAACTTTATCAGATTTGTAACCAAAAGTTTAAGCTCAATTATACTAACCTTCATAGGCTCGTTTGTTGCAGAGCTCAATTCATATAAATCCTTGATAAGCTGATCCATCTCGCTCGCTTGCGATTCTATAATAAAGAGCATTTTTTTATCTCTAGCAGTTGCAGTATCTGCTAAGTTGACTGATAGTAATTTCGAAAAACTTTGAATATTTTTTAAGGGAGCTTTTAACTCGTGCGAAGCTAAATGAGCAAAATTCTCTAGCTGCAAATTACTTGCAATATATTTACTAAGATCTTTGTTCTTTTTTTGCATAAGAACGTCTTTTTTCTCCAGTTGCTTTTGATAACCGTAAACTATTGAAAGGTACTTATGCCCAATGAAAACTAACGCTATCAATTGTCCTGCTATCATAATGCACTCTTGCAATAGATCTAATTCTAATCCTTGGAAGTGTTCAGTTTTTATTTTCCAGAGCAAGATTGTACATGCTGTAATTGATAGTACTGCATATACATACCTTTCTAAAACATCATCCAAGAAAAAGATTACCAATGCTAACATCAATGGGTAAATCAACATAGTTGATAAATAGAAAACGCCATAAAATGGAGCTACTGCAAAACTTATAATATAGGAGGATATTAAAACATGAACAGATAATGTAGGCAGAGATTTACTAATTATGTAGACAATTGCACAAGCAATAACATGAACACTTGAAAAAATAAGCAGATGATGTTGACTCCAGTAAAAAGCGAGAATACCATGAAAAAAAGCAATGCAAAAGCCCAAAAAGGCTAATTGTCTGACTAGAATAAAGTAAGGAGCCTGCTCCTTAAATGTGTGGGTCGAAAGCAATTGGAAGTTGTTTGCTTATAAGATAAGAATAAAGCGCTTAACTATAAGAGCTTATTATAATAAAGTTACCTTTTTACCAATTCAACTACTTTAGATTTATGAAAAGTAGGATCAACTTGTTTACTATAAATGTAAAAACCCTCTTTCATTTGTGAACAGTGTTTGTGGCAATAGTGGGTATAAAAAAAGCCAAAGAAAAATCTTCGGCTTTAAATTATTTCTAAGTGTGTAGTTAATCTTAACTAGCTTCAGCAACCACAATCTTCTCTATCAAATCACCTTGTTCAATCTGTCCAATCACCTCAACGCCTTCTACAACTTTCCCGAAGCAAGTATGATTTCTATCTAGGTGAGAAGTATTATCTCTACTGTGGCAAACAAAGAACTGAGAACCACCAGTGTTTCTTCCAGCATGTGCCATTGATAAAACACCAGTATCATGATACTGATTTTCACCATCGAGTTCGCAATCTATTTTGTAACCTGGTCCACCAGCACCTGTTCCATCAGGACAACCACCTTGGATGACAAAATTAGGAATCACTCTGTGAAAAGTTAATCCATCATAGTATCCTTTCTTAGCAAGATCTGTAAAGTTCTTAACTGTATTAGGAGCATCCGCTTCGTAGAATTCTACTTTCATGATGCCTTTTGAAGTATGTATTTCTGCACTCATCTTTTTAATTTTCGGGCAAATGTAGATTATTTTATAAAAACACTCTAGTAGACCTCAAATAATCCCGCAGCACCCATCCCTCCACCAACGCACATCGTACAAACCACATACTTGGCACCTCTTCTTTTTCCTTCGATCAATGCATGTCCTACCATTCTAGAACCAGTCATACCATATGGATGCCCTATTGAGATTGCACCTCCATTCACATTCAAAATATCATTATCGATACCTAGTTTATCTCTACAGTAAATCACTTGTACTGCGAATGCTTCGTTTAACTCCCATAACCCGATATCACTCATTTTAAGACCTGCATTTTTAAGGAGTTTCGGGACAGCAAATACTGGTCCTATACCCATCTCGTCTGGTTCACATCCTGCAACTGCAATTCCTCGGTAAGCACCAAGGGGAGATAATCCCTTTTGTTCTGCTAGCTTAGAATCCATAACTACACATGCAGATGCACCATCAGAAAGTTGACTAGCATTACCTGCAGTAATTACTCCGCCATCTACGACTGTTCTTAATCCGCTTAATGCTTCTAGTGTCGTACCTGGTCTGTTCCCCTCATCTTTTTGCAAGGTTACATCTTGAAAACTAATCTCCTTAGTTTCTTTATTCATGATACCCATAGATGTACTAAAGTCTATGATCTCGTCACTAAACTTATTTGCTTCTTGAGCAGCAGCAGTTCTTTGCTGGCTCTGGAAGCCATATTCATCTTGTTGTTCTCTTGTAATACCATATCGCTCTGCTACCACTTCTGCGGTTTGGAGCATTGGCATATAGACATGCTTGTGTTTTGCTACCAGATTTCTGTCTATCATTCTATGGGTATTCATGTGCTCATTCTGTACTAACGAAATAGAATCTAGTCCCCCACCAATCACGATATCCATACCATCATACATAACTTGCTTTGCTGCAGTAGCGATCGCCATCATACCAGATGAGCATTGCCTATCTATGGTCATTCCGCTCGTTGTCGCTGGTAAGCCTCCAGCTAATGCAGCTAACCTGCCAATATTTGGACTTGATGATCCCTGAGGCAAGGCACATCCCATGATGCAATCTTCGACTTCCGCAGGATCTATGCCTGCTTTCTTTACTGCGGCTTCTATGACTGCTCCAGCTAAGGTAGGAGATTGTGTATTGTTTAGTGAGCCTCTATATGCTTTCCCGATTCCAGTTCTTGCTGTTGATACGATTACTGCTTCTTTCATATTTTTATTTGTTTATTAATATTAGAACTCCTTTTGGTCATATTAAAATCTATTGAAAATACTTTATTGACGTGAGTCAAAATTTAACTTGAAGTTAGCCAAAATAGGATAGTTAAGTACCTGAAAATCTAAATGTTGTGCATATTATCATGAGTCACTTTAGATAATTGGGTATTAATAAATTAACTTTCAGTATAGTTAGACATTAAAATAATTTATGGAGTTTAAAGAAAAAGTAGTCTTAGTTACTGGTGGTGGATCAGGGATAGGAAAAGCAGCTGCACTGGCATTTGCCAAAGAAGGTGCGGACATTGTAATTGCTGACATGGATGAAAAAGGGGGAGGAGAAGTTGTAGAAGAAATTAAAAGCAAAGAGGGCAATGCTGTTTTTATTAAAACGGATGTTTCTCAGTATGAAGAGGTAAAACATTTAGTAGCAGAGTCGATTAACATATTTGGCCAAATAGATGTGGCGCTTAACAATGCTGGTATTGGAGGTAACGGCACCCATAAAACAGGGGAGACTACTTTAGATGATTGGGATAAAGTAATTGCTGTCAATCAATCGGGTGTTTTCTATTGTATGAAAGAAGAGTTGCAACACATGATGACTCGTAAGACGGGGGTGATTATCAATACTGCATCAATTGCTGGGCTTAAAGGATTAGCAAATGCTATCCCTTATGTAGCTAGTAAACATGCAGTTGTAGGTATGACTAAGACTGCATCTATGGAGTATGCTAAGCATGGTATCAGGATCAATGCACTTTGTCCTGTCTTTACACCTACTAAATTATTTACACCAGATGCGTATGGCTCGCTTGCAGATGCATTTAAAAAAAGAATTCCGATGAAGCGATTTGGAGATGTTAGTGAGATGGCTGATGCTATGTTATGGATGGCTTCAGATAA
>CALFUQ010000385.1 GCA_937929885.1 uncultured Saprospiraceae bacterium | reverse complement strand
TATCTGCTGGAAATTTCTGGCGATTAGTGATCGAAGATGATAAAATCCAAAGTGTCGAAGAATTATTTATTAATGACAGACATAGAACTAGAAAGGCAGTACAAAGCCCTGCAGGAGAACTCTACATTCTTACCGATGAAGAGAATGGGAAGATTATTAAAATCAAAAACGGTAACAACTAAAATATTGGACTTCTTATAAAAATTCATTTAGAAGGAGGCATAAAAAAAGGCGCTTTAATTAAGCGCCTCTTTTTGTATGTAAATTTTCTTTCTATCTTTTCAACAATGCTTTCATACCCATACCAAGTATATCATCCATCATAGATCCATCGCCATCTCTGTCAAGTATTTTTCCTAATAAACCGCTGCCTGGACTAGAACGTCTCTGCTGTGCACCACCCATTAACACCTTTGCTAATCCACCAAGATCTAAACCATTGGACTTTCGTTGCCCACCAACTACACCCATTATGATAGGAGCTATTAGTTCCATAAGCACTCCTGATTTAAATACATTTAGACCACTATACTTACTTACGATCTGAGCTGTTTCCATAACTCTATTGCCTAATGTATGATTAATAATTCCTTCACCATTCATAGTCTTAGGATTATTAACTTGTGCTTGTCCTTTCAATACGCCTAGAATATTTCCAAGGATACCACCATCATGGTCTCTTTCGATAGCACCGAAAAGACCTCCACCTTGTTCTTGGTTATTTGCATTTTTTGCAATGACATCTAACATTACTTCTGTAATACCCCCCGCAGCTTTTTTCACTTGATTAGGATCTTGAGCACCGATTTGTCTTGCTAGTTGCATGATAACATCGTCATTTAGATGTCTGCTTACTTCGTTAAATAGATTTGACATTTAATTATTTTAATTATGAATTTACTTGTATACAAATATAGAAGTAAAAGACCTTAAGAATTATTGTCTCTTGATATGTTAATTGGTGTGGGGAATAGGCTTTTATTATCTTTTGGATTGATTAATTACGAAATTTGCATAATGTTCAAGAAATCATTGTTTACGTTGTTATTGAGCTTATTGTTAAATTACGGGTTTGGGCAAGTTGTCTTGGATGCCAATGGACCAGGAGATACTTACGAATTAATCACCTCTGTATTGGCTCCAGGTGCTGAACCTATAGAAGCGCCAGATTGTAGTCATACTGAATTTGGAGAACATATCGATGAAGTATTTGATGAAGAGTTAAACAAGGATGTTTTTCGTTTTTATATACACACTTCTCCTGATGATGACCGATGCATCACATTCGATAGACAGCGAAATGAGATAAAAACTTACGACAAGTCTCCAGAAAATTTATTAGGGATAGAAAACGAAAAAGTTATCTACAGCTGGAAATTTAAGTTGCCCGAAGGATTTCAATCATCCCCTAACTTTACTCACTTACATCAACTTAAATCAGTAGGTGGGTCATTTGCTAGTATGCCTATGTATACCTTAACAACACGTAAAGGAGATCCTGATCGACTCGAATTGAGATATGCCGAAACAGATAAACAGATTACGTTGACACGAACTGATTTATCGCCATTCATCGGTAATTGGGTGGAGGTAACTGAAACAATTGAGTATGGGACAGATGGCACTTATGATATAGAGATTAATAGAATTGCTGATGATGAAACTCTTTTCAGTTACAATGATTCGTCAATTATTAATTGGAGACCAGAGGCAGATTTTGTAAGGCCTAAGTGGGGTATTTACAGGAGTCTGATAAACGCTCAAGACTTAAGAGACGAAGAAGTACTATTTGCTGATTTTAGTATTGAAGAAATACGGACAACTAGCAATACAGAAAGTTTGAAATCGAGTTTAGAAATTTTCCCCAACCCTGTTAGTAATACTTTATCAATAAAGAATCACTTGGGGAAGCTTAATAAAATCCAAATATTAAGTTTAGAAGGTTTGAAAATCTTAGATTTATCAGTTAAGTCAAATAATACAATACACCTTGATGTCTCATTTATTCAAAGTGGAGTTTATTTGATTAATTTAATAGGAGAAGGCTTTAATGAATCACAGTTTTTTATTGTTACTAATTAAGTTATTGCTAATAATATTCCATATTGTAAAATAGACCAGCGACTCAATTTTTATAATTCTATTGCTAATAGTAAATTACATTAGTGCTAACGGAAAAACAATTTCAGATTATAAGAATCTCGTGATATTATGATTAAAAACTCTATCAGATTAGTAGACCAATCAGATCTGGAAAAGCTTCAGTATATCGCGAGGCAAACATTTGTCGAAGCATTTGAGGCAGAAAACACTAAACAAACTTTTAATAAGTATCTCGATGAAAATTTTAGCCTCGATCATCTAAAAATGGAGTTAGAGAATCCAAATTCTACTTTTTATTTTTTAGAAAATAAGACGGAGATCATAGGTTACTTGAAAGTAAATACCGATGAAGCACAGACAGAGCAATGCCTATCAAATGCCCTCGAGGTAGAACGTATCTATTTGTTATCTAAATATAGAGGCCAGAGTGTGGGGACTATCTTGATGGACAAGGCCCTTAGCATTGCTAAAGATTTAAAGAAGGAAGTAGTGTGGCTAGGGGTATGGGAACATAATCCAAGCTCAATAAAATTTTATCAGAAGTACGGCTTCAAGATTTTTGATAAGCATATCTTCCTGATGGGAGATGAGGAACAGTTGGATTTCTTAATGAAGCTTAAGTTGTAATTAGACAATATGAAAAGAGACGAATCAATGAAGATCCGCCTCTAAACATAATAATATCTGTTTATATAATTTAAGCGTGACTTATTCCAGTCTCGACATCAAATCTGTCAAGGTTCATAACCTTAGTCCATGCTGATACAAAATCATGAACAAATTTTTCTTGACCATCTTGACATCCATAAACTTCTGCTATCGCTCTCAACTCAGAGTTAGATCCAAAAATTAAATCTACCCTAGAGCCTATCCATTTAAGATCTCCAGTTTTACGATCTCTACCTTCGAAAGTGCCTTGATCGTCAGAGATTGCTTTCCACTTAGTGCCTAAGTCTAGCACATTAACGAAAAAGTCGTTAGTGAGTGACCCCGCATGTTTAGTAAACACGCCATGTTGTGATTGATTAGTATTTGCATTGAGCGCTCGCATACCTCCTACAAGCACCGTCATTTCTGGTGCAGTCAAAGTCATTAGCTGTGCTCTATCTATTAATAATTCTTCTGCCGATAACGACTTGTTATTTAGGTAGTTTCTAAATCCATCAGCTGTAGGTTCTAATACTGCAAAAGACTCTACATCTGTGAGTTCTTGTGTAGTATCTCCTCTACCAGGAGTAAATGGAACCTTGATATCATGACCAGCATCTTTAGCAGCTTGCTCGACACCTACACCACCTGCAAGTACAATCAGATCTGCTAGAGAGATCGTCTTGCCTCCAGCATTAAACTCCGATTGAATAGCTTCAAGTTTACCTAAAACTTTAGATAATTGTTCTGGATTATTTACTGCCCAGCTCTTCTGAGGTTCTAATCTTATTCGTGCTCCATTAGCGCCACCTCTACCATCGGAGCCTCTAAAGGTTGAAGCCGATGCCCACGCCGTAGTCACTAGCTCAGTATTAGATAAACCTGAAGCATAGATCATTTCTTTTAAGACAGCTACATCTTTATCAGAAACTAACTCGTGTGTGACCTCAGGTACTGGATCTTGCCAGATCAATACCTCAGAAGGAACTTCTGGTCCTAAGTATCTAGATAGCGATCCCATATCACGATGCGTGAGTTTAAACCATGCTCTTGCAAATGCATCAGCAAATTGATCTGGATTTTCATGAAAATTTCTTGATATTTTCTCATAAGCAGGATCTTCTCTCAGTGCTAAATCAGATGTAAGCATTACGGGAGGATGGCTCTTACTAGAATCGTGTGCATCAGGTACTGATCCAGCACCTGCACCGCCAGCAGGTATCCATTGGTGTGCACCAGCTGGACTTTTTGTCAACTCCCATTCATAACCAAAGAGATGATTAAAATAGTCATTACTCCACTTGGCTGGAGTGGTAGTCCAAGCACCTTCAAGTCCACTTGTAATTGTACTTCCTGCATTACCAGTCCCGAATGTATTAATCCAGCCCATACTCATATCTTCTATGTTTGCTGCTGCAGGTTCTCTTCCTACATACTTGTCAGGGTCTGCAGCACCATGAGTTTTACCGAAGGTATGGCCGCCAGCAATCAAGGCAACTGTCTCCTCGTCATTCATAGCCATACGACCAAATGTCTCTCTTATATCCCTAGCTGATGCTATAGGATCAGGATTACCATTTGGACCTTCAGGATTAACATAGATCAGTCCCATTTGAACTGCCCCAAGAGGGTTTTCTAATTCTCTATCTCCTTCATATCTTTTATCTCCTAACCACTCAGTCTCAGACCCCCAGTATATATCTTGCTCTGGTTCCCATACGTCTGCACGGCCACCTGCAAACCCAAAAGTTTCGAAACCCATAGACTCTAGTGCTACATTACCAGTCAAGATCATAAGATCAGCCCATGATATCTTCTTTCCATACTTTTGCTTGATAGGCCATAGCAGTAATCTTGCTTTGTCTAAGTTTCCATTATCTGGCCAGCTGTTAAGTGGTGCAAATCTTTGGCTACCAGAGCTTCCACCCCCACGACCATCAGCGATACGATATGTACCAGCACTGTGCCATGCCATACGTATGAAAAATGGCCCATAGTGACCATAATCTGCAGGCCACCAATCTTGAGAATCCGTCATTAAATCAACGAGATCCTTTTTTAATGCCTCGTAGTCTAGACTTTTAAATTCCTTAGCGTAATCAAACGATTCACCCATTGGGTTAGAAAGGTTAGAGTTTTGTCTCAGTATGTTTAGATTTAACTGATTGGGCCACCAGTCTCTATTACTTGTGCCACCACCTGCACTTTTTTTCATAGCGCCACTCATGAAAGGGCACTTACCTTCACCGTTACCATTGCTGCTGTGATTATTATCCATCTGTTTATTTTTTTACGAATTTAAGTTTTAAATAGAATTTACAGTATTGATTTATGGATATTTAATATTGATGTTGTCAATGATTATTGTTTAGATACTAACTCTAATAATCTATATCTAAATAATCAAGATTTTGAGCATTTCCTTTCGTAATAGTTAGGGGATAACTTTACCTTTACGATTATCCTCTGAGGAAATATAGATTACAGAGCCCTACCTAAATTATCAGCAATTAATAAATGTCTAAGTTACCCGAGAAATATCGATTTCTTGATTTATCAGATTATGGTAGGTCACCAGCAAGATGGATTGCGAATTCTGTAAAGGGAACGAACGTTTCTCCAATCCAGGTAACGAGTTGGTTTATTATTTCTGGTTTTATTGCGATTGTTTGCATACTCTACAATTATTATTTTGCAGCAGCATTTTTTTTAATATTTAAATCTATTTTGGATGCGGCAGATGGTGAATTAGCAAGGATTAAGAATATACCATCATACGTAGGAAGGTATTATGATTCGATAGCTGATATAGTCTTGAATTTTATGTTCTTGATTACCATTTGGTTTATTACTGATGGTTCTATTTTATTTATGCTACTAGCATTTGTAGGTATACAATTACAAGGCACACTTTACAATTACTATTACGTGATTCTACGTAACAATGTCAATGGAGATAAAACAAGTCGAGTTTTTGAGGATGTAGCACCCAAAGCATTTGAAGGAGAATCACAAACTACTGTTAATATTTTTTACAAGATTTATGATATTCTCTATATCGCCTTTGATAAAACTATTTACTTGCTTGATAGAGATGCTATAAATAGTAAGCCCTTTCCTAAATGGTTTATGACCCTATTATCAACTTTTGGTTTGGGATTCCAACTGTTACTGATGGCATTGATGTTAATTTTGAATCTAGAACAGTATATCATTCCATTCTTTATTATTTACTCCTCGCTGATCTTTGTTTTTATTGGTATCAGACGTGTTCTTTTGAGATAATTATTTGTAAAACACTTAGATGGCAGGATATTGGATTCTGCGAGTAATATCTAATTAACTTCTAAGAAATATTTTATTGGCATTCTTCTAAATGTTCCTATCTTAATTGATAATCAATTCCTTATTGAAATGAAATATTTCTTCCAAATACTACTGATTACGCTTCTTGTAGCCTGTAATACCCAGAGCAAAATGCCTTTAGCTGATTCAGATGTTGTAAAATCACAAACCTCCGCAGCCAAATTAAAAGCATTGATCATTGATGGCGAAAATAATCACGGAGTATGGCCAATGACAACTATGATGATGAAAGATTATCTAGAGCAAACTGGATTGTTTACCGTGGATATAGAACGTACAGGTTATACTTGGCAAGGACCTCACCACAATGAAGTAGCGGGGATTACTGATATTAAGGAATTATTAGTTAAGTATCCTTTGCCAGGCAAAAAAACTAAATCGGTTGAAGAGCCAGTGCCTGATCCAATGTATAATCCTGATTTTGATAGCTATGATGTTATTATAAATAACATGGGATGGAAAGCAAGTACGTGGTCTGCTGAGCTTAGAAGTAAACTAGAAAATTACCTTCAAAATGGAGGTGGTATGGTTGTAATACATGCAGCTAATAATTCATGGGGAGATTGGCCAGCCTATAATAAGATGATCGGCCTTGGAGGCTGGGGTGGTAGGAATACTGAGACGGGACCATATGTTTATTATGATAATAATGGAGCATTACAATATGATAAGTCAGAAGGAGCTTGTGGATCGCATGGACCACAATATGAGTTCGTCTTAGATACTAGAGCACCAGATCATCCAATAATGAAAGGACTACCTAGTGCATGGCTTCATACTAAAGATGAATTATATGATAGACTCAGAGGTCCAGCAGAAAATATGAGAGTACTAGCAACGGCTTACTCAGATGTAGAAGGTAATGGACCACCTTGGAATAAAGAAGTAAAAGGTACAGGTAGACATGAGCCGATGCTCTTCACTATTGAGTATGGGCAAGGTCGAATTTTTCATAGTGGTCTTGGACATATGGATTACTCCATGGAGTGTGTAGGATTTATTACTACGTTTCAGAGAGGGGCAGAGTGGTGTTCTACTGGAAAAGTTACTCAAGAAGTACCTGTTGATTTCCCAACCAAGGAAGCTGTAAGTAGCCGTGATTGGAGTGGTGCGAAATAATATATCCGACTAAGTACTTAAAACAAGATGGATCAAAATCTAGGTAAGTTAATTATCACTATAGGTATATTTCTAGTGTTAGGAGGTGTTGCAGTTTATTTTTTCCATGATAAGTTGAGTTGGATAGGCAGATTGCCAGGGGATATTAGAATCGAAAAAGAAAACTCCAGATTCTATTTTCCAATAACAACTATGATTTTATTTTCTATTCTTGTCAATGTGCTTCTAAGGTTATACAGGTATATAGTTGCCTGAATTTGAAAGATTAAAATTTGAATAGACCTAAAAATAGAGAAGCCTTCCGTTGAGGGAAGGCTTCTACCGAATAAGCATGAAAAAACTATCTACTTCTTGTGGTATTTGGGGTACCGTATTATTGTTATCTATCTAACGACCTTTTGACCCAAATCTTTTAATAAAGTAACTTTGAGGAAAGGGGATTTGCTTCCATTTGCTTAAAGAAGACATTACATATTATTAATATTTATTACTTGATAGAATTATTATATATATAAGTAATTGATATACAATAGATTACTTGTAGAATGTGAATATGTATAAGCCATCTAGCGAAATCGAGAACAGAATCTTAAATATTTATTAAATAGGGATAAAAGAATCTTAACAGGATATGGAGCTTAAGGTATTTAAGTTTGGAGGAGCATCGGTAAGGGATGCTGATAACATTAAAAACGTAGGTGCAATTGTCAATTCTTTTAAGGAAGATAAGATACTTATCGTAGTCTCAGCTATGGGAAAAACGACAAACGCCTTAGAAAAGATAGCGCAATCTTACTTTGATCAAACCAAAGGATTAAGAGAATTAGTAGATAAAGTGAAGAGTGATCATCATGAAGTAATCGACGAGTTATTTGATGATACTGCAGCAATTAAGTCTGAGCTCAATGATTTGTTTGTAGAAATTGATTGGTTGATAGAGGATGAAGTGAAAGATAGTTACGATTATATCTATGATCAAATAGTCTCAGTAGGGGAGCTATTATCGAGCAGAGTACTCAACGCATTTTTTAATTCTATTGGATTAAATTCTTCATGGCTAGATGTACGGGATATTATTAAGACAGATGAGAGTTATCGAGGAGCTAAGGTAGATTGGGACAGTACGTTATCATTTGCAAAGTCAGGAATTAGTAATGCATTTAAATCTGCGGATGTAATAGTAACCCAGGGATTTATTGGTTCTACAAATGATAATCAGACAACGACCCTAGGTAGAGAGGGGTCAGATTTTACGGCTTCTATACTTAGCTATTGCATAGATGCAAAAGAAATGTGCATATGGAAAGATGTTCCAGGAGTCTTGACAGCAGACCCACGACTATTTAAGAATCCGATCAAGCTAGACAAGCTAACTTATAAGGAAGCGATAGAGATGACTTATTACGGTGCGAAAGTTATTCACCCTAAAACTATCAAGCCGTTAGAAAACAAAGGCATCAAATTATATGTAAAGCCATTCAATAATCCATCTGCAGATGGTACATTAATTAGTGCTGAAGGATCAAATCATTATCCTCCTGTCATAGTAATAGAGAAGAATCAAGTTTTGATTTCTATTTCCTCAAATGACTTTTCATTTATAGCGGAGGATCATCTTGCTATGATATTTAGTTTGCTAGATAAGTATCGTCTCAAGGTAAACTTGATGAGAAATACGGCAATTAGTTTTATAGTTTGTATATCGAGTGAGGTAGATAGGATAGCAGGTTTTACAGAAGAACTAGAAAAACAATTTACAGTCACTCAAGAGAAGGACCTCGAGTTGATTACGGTGAGACATTATAATGATGAAACGGTACAAAGTCTGATAAAATCTAAAATGGTATTGCTAGAAGAAAGGCATATGAGTACTATACAGATGGTGATTAGGCAAGTACCTTTGCAACAACGTATAGAATAAATCCTCATCTTTGTACTTTATAACTACATGACTAAGATAGCAGACATAGATCTAGGTGAATTTCCTTTACTGTTAGCACCAATGGAGGACGTCAGTGATCCTCCTTTCAGGGCTTTGTGTAAGGAGCAAGGCTGTGATATGATGTACACAGAATTCATCTCTGTAGAAGGGCTAATTAGGGATGCAACAAAGAGTGTACAGAAGCTTGATATCTATGATTATGAGCGTCCTGTTGGAATACAGATATTCGGGGCTAAGATAGATTCGATGAGAAGGGCTGCGGAGATTGTAGAAGAGGCAAAGCCTGAGGTGCTAGATATAAATTTTGGTTGCCCTGTAAAAAAGGTAGTGTGTAAAATGGCTGGCGCAGGGATCTTACAAGACGTGCCGAGAATGGTTGAACTAACCAAACAAATAGTCAATTCCACTAGTCTTCCAGTTACGGTCAAAACAAGATTAGGATGGAACGAAGAAACCAAATATATAGAAGACGTTGCTGAGCGGTTGCAAGATGTGGGTATCAAGGCCCTCTCAATTCATGGTCGTACTCGTAAGCAGATGTATAAAGGGGAAGCGGACTGGACCTTGATAGGCAAGATTAAAGAAAACCCAAGAGTGCACATTCCGATTATTGGAAATGGTGATATCAATAGCCCTCAGAAAGCAGTAGAGTATAAGAATAGATATGGTGTGGATGGTATTATGATCGGTAGGGCGAGTATTGGATATCCATGGATTTTCAAAGAAATCAAACATTATGTAGAGACTGGTGAGCTACTTCCTCCACCAGATATCCATGAGCGGATTAGAGTAGTTAAGCAACACTTAAAGCATAGCTTAGAATGGAAAGGTGATAAGTTGGGAGTATTAGAAATGCGCAGACATTATGCATCATATCTAAGAGGCTATCGAGGAGTAAAAGCTTACAGAACAAAACTGGTTACAGAATACGATCCTGCAAATGTCTTAGCAATCTTAGATGAAGTGGAAGAGGTATATAGTAATGAATTGGCAGCGGTTTCCTAATCAGAATTTCATATTCAGTGATATTCAATATTGAACCATACGAACGTAAAATTTTTGAACTACTGCAATTATCTGCTGAAGACCTTGGTGTCGATGCCTATGTAGTAGGTGGTTATGTCAGAGATAGGATATTATCTCGAAAATCAAAGGACATAGATGTGGTATGTGTGGGTGATGGTATTGCATTGGCAAAGCAATTATCTACAAAGTTGAGACCGATACCTCGCCTCGTAGTGTATAGTAGGTTTGGTACTGCCATGCTAAAGCACAAAGATTTAGAAATAGAATTTGTAGGCGCGCGAAAAGAATCTTATTCTAAAGATTCTAGAAAACCTGCAGTCGAAGCTGGAAGTTTGAGCGATGATCAAAATAGAAGAGATCTAACGATCAATGCACTTGCTGTAAGTTTGCAAAAAGAAAACTTTGGAGAGATAATAGATCCGTTTGATGGACTGAGAGATATGTCCTTAAAGGTAATTAGAACACCACTGGAGCCAGGTGCAACCTTCTCTGATGATCCATTGAGAATGATGAGAGCAATCCGATTTGCGACTCAGTTGGATTTTAAAATTGATGATATCACACTTGAAGGTATTAGCGCAAATAAATTTAGAATCAGCATAATCTCTAAAGAAAGGATAACTACTGAGCTAGAAAAAATATTGGCATCCCCTAAACCATCGATTGGTTTTAAACTATTGTTTGAGACTGGTTTGTTAGAGTTAGTATTTCCTGAGATGCACGCATTACATGGTGTGGAGGTACGTAAAGGGAAGGCTCATAAAGATAACCTTTGGCATACGCTAGAGGTGGTAGATAACATCTGTAAGCATACAGATAATATTTGGTTACGATGGGCGGCAGTCTTCCATGATATCGCTAAGCCTCCTACTAAGCGATTTGCAGATGGAGTAGGCTGGACCTTTCATGGGCATGAGATGTTAGGGTCAATTTTAGTCCCTAAGATTTTCAAGAAGATGCGTCTACCGCTTGATAGTAAGATGAAGTATGTGCAAAAGCTAGTCAAGCTACACTTACGTCCTATCTGCTTGTCTAGAGAAGAGATTACTGATTCTGCTATCAGGAGATTGATATTTGATGCAGGTGATGATATAGATGATCTGATGACCCTTTGTAGGGCAGACATCACTTCCAAGAATGATTATAAGGTCAAGAAGTATCTAGAGAACTATGATCTCGTTGCCAAAAAAATAGTTGAAGTAGAAGAGAAGGATCGAATAAGAAATTGGGAGCCACCTATCTCTGGTGAACTTATTATGAAGACTTTTGATATTGCCCCATCTAGAAAAGTCGGTGATATTAAAAAAGCGATTCGCGAAGCAATTCTGGATGGTGCGATTGAAAATAATTATGAGGCTGCCTATGGATTTATGCTAGACCAGGCTAAAGGACTTGGATTGGAGCCTGTGTAATCCCAAAGACCTCCTAACCTCCCTTTGAAAAGGAGAAGTGAATTGCCTGAGCAATGATTCCCTCTCTCTAAAGAGAGGGTTGAGGAGAGTTAATTATCTTACTCGATTTCGAGCTTTCAGAAATTTATAGACTGAGCTAAAACAAGAAAATGTTATAGCTACCCAAATGGCTACATAAATCCACTTGTTCATAGTAATCCCAAACATATTCACTGAAGTATACTCTGAAGTTACTTGTTGAAAGATATTGTAAACGCCATATAGTCCGATGGCTGCATTAATTAGTATTCCAGGATTCATAGTTATTTATTCAAACATGTTATCGTAACTGGAGTCGTCCGTATTGGTTCTGTATTCTGTTTCTCTCTGTACTTCATTAAGGTCTAGTACTTCATCATTAGCTTCTACGCCACCCATTAAGAGGAGCGTGCTTTGCTTCTCGTATTGCTCTAGCATCTTTAGCCCTTGCTCTTCAAACACTCCATTTTGTAAATCTACAGAATCCATAAAGCTAGATGACATCTCCATAAATCGCTCCATCTCACCAACTTTGTTAGCTACATCATCAGCGATAGCTTCCATCGATTGATCGAATAGTGCACGTTTATCAGCATCTCCTTTGATGATACTCATTGCTGATTTCATAGCTGAGTGAGAAGCTCTGATCGCTTTTCTTTCTTGCTCTTTCACTTTTACCTGATCCTTCGTGTCTTCTAACAAAATCTCTGAGTTAGAGTACATCTTCGTCAGTACTTTATAAAGCACTCCAATTTTAGAATGCAGCGCTGCATATTTTCCATTTGTCTCTTTTAGCCTAGCAGCTTTTCTGCTAGAAAGCATCATGTGCTTTTGGTTGCCTTGTTCTTTTGCCTTTCTTGCGATCAGAAGATTTTGCTCTATCTCTTTATTGTTTTCTCCGATCATGGTTTTCAACTTTCGGCTTTGTCCTCTAAGGTTGCCGATCTGTTGACCCATTTTCTTAAGATTGTCTTCTAGATCAGAAATATAGTTTTTAAGAATACCTACTGGATCTATGGTAACGAATATCCCAGTAATTTTCCGCATAATACTTTTATAGGCATAGCTGATTAATGTTCTAGTCTTAGGATCTAAAGCCATAAATACCACAGCAGCCAGTACTAATAGACCTGCAACAATTCCTATTGTAGTAGCTAAGAAACCCATAATAGCTCCTAAGTTGGATAGCACAAAAAATCCTCCCACACCTAAAATACCTAGCAAAAATAGGCTTCCTGTTACTCCTTCTGGCTTACTCCAAAAAGATTTTGGCTTTCCTCCTGCGTCCTTAAAATTTGTCATATTATACTTTTTTAATATCTCTAAATTACAAATAGTCTTGCATCAATTTGATATCCTGCTCAATAGAATTCTTCAATTCGTTATGAGCGGATAAAAATTGCTCTCTTGTAGCCGTGATTTTCATATTTTCTTTCTCAGCCATCTTATTTAAAGTACCAATATTTGTTTCGTAAGCATCAAGCTCTTTTTGCAGTTTTGCAATCTTTAGCTTTGTGTCCTTTATTTTTTTCTCAAATGATTTTGCTTGCTCTTGTTTATCAGTAACTCTCTGTTTGTACTGCTTCTGTAATGCTGTTCCGAACTTCTCTAGTTCCTTTCTGAGGATAGTTTTATAATAATTAGCGGATTTAACTAATTTATCTTTCGTTACACCTATCGTCTGAGCAGTTGCAAATACAGATTTGTAGCTTTGCATATCCCCCATATCCATATCTCCCATGTTCTTTACAGAGGTCTTAAATCTTAGATAATCAAATCCATCTGTTGCTCCTTCCTTAATTGCTCTCATGAGAGCATTAACAGATTTAGTGTTGAGCTCGTCGCTTACTGAGAATAGGTCTTTGATATTTACGGTTGGCATGTTTTTCTAGAAGTTTATTATTTATTTGATCAAATTTCAATTCATTTCTTCTAATATCTATAATCAATAGATAAACAGCACTAAAATCAGCATTAAGATTCAATACTTATTTTGCTATAGCCTTGAGCATCTTTCTCCAATCTGATCTGTACACTTATTCTTTCTTTTAACGCATCGACATGAGATATGACACCGACTGTTTTTTGACTCTCTGATTGGAGTTTTTCTAGGGTGTTCATAGCCACGTCCAAAGTATCTTGATCCAGAGTCCCGAAACCTTCATCTATGAACAAACAATCAAGGGGTACATTTTTAGAAGCCATGTCTGATAAGCTCAGTGCAAGTGCTAGACTGATCAGAAAAGTTTCCCCACCAGAAAGTGTACTTACGGATCGCTGCGTATTACCTTGGTACTGATCGATGATCTTCAAAGTGCCATCTTCAGTCGGTTTGTCAATAAGATATCTATCCGTGAGTCCTACCAGTCGTTTGTTGGTGTAGACCAATAGGTTTTGAAGAGTTAGCCCTTGAGAGAAGGTGGCAAACTTATTTCCTGTTGCATCACCGATAAGATTGTTCATGAGTGACCATCTCTCATTTTCCTTTTCTAGTTTTTTAATTTGTTCTTCTTTGGATTTTACTTTTGCTCTGTCCTCATCATCTCTTTTAAGTTGGCTTTTTAGTTCCCCGATGGATTGTCCAGTTTGATCTTGTTTGTGTTGGAGTACTTCTATTCTATCGATCAAGGAATCTAATTCTACTTCGGGCTCTTTATCTTTTTTGTTAGCCTCTTTTATTTTATTGCTAAGCGTGGTTATTTCTGTTGTATTCTTGGTTTGAAAATTATTGAGAGCTTCTTTATTTATTTTTATATTTTCTACTTGCTTTTGATCTAGTATGGATTGGCTGATTTCATCTATGGATCTAAAACCTAAAGCAGCTATTTTAGGAGATAATTTTTTGGCTAAACTTTCTAAGATCTTTTGTGCCCCTTCTAAGTCTTTAGTTTCTTTTTCTATAGCAGTCTTAGATTTTTCCATAGAGGTGTAGCCATTTACAAATTTATCTTGCAACTTATTAGAGTATTCGATAGCATCATCTCCATCATAGACTTCTTTCCTTTTTTCTTTTTTGTCTGTGTAGTCAACGCCTATTTTTTCCAATCTTTCATAGGCTTTGAGGAGTTCTTTGTTTAGTGCCAACTCATCCAAGGAACTAGCAGCGTTCTCAACTATCTCTAGTTGTTGTTTTGCGTGTAAGTATAAGTCGTCTATGTTTTTTGGCGTGATTTGTTTTTTGCCTTTGTATTGTTTGATCAAAGCAGCAGAGGAGGTTATGCCTTCTTTGAGATTGACTTTCAGCTCTTGGATTCTTTCTGTGCAGATACCCAAGGCTGTAACTGTACTAGATAATTCCTTTATGGATTGCTCGATAGTAGTATGCTTGGTCTTGATATCTTCTTTAACCTTAGATATTGCTTTCTCCGTGGTTCCTACTTTAGGAGTCTCCAGGTGCTTAGTATAGGGATGGTCTAAGGATCCACAGAGTGGACAGGGTTCCTTATCTCTTAGGCTTATACGCATTTCTTCTAGGTCAGCGATCTTAAGTAGATCTTTTTGGCGCTTTTGTAAGAGATCTAGGTTTTCACGGAGAGTTACAAGATGCTCTTCATCTTTTTTCAATAGAGGTGCTAATCGCTTTTGTTGTGCTTTGAGTTTATTTTCTTTTTCTTCCTCGGTTTTAATTTTTTTCTCTTCAGTGGATATGTGTTCGTAGTTATGCTTTATATCTCGGAGTAATGATAATTGTGTTGTTTGAGTATTTATTTCTTCTCTGATCTCAGCAGAGTTAGCAGTAAGTTTGATCTTGTTTTTAGCTAAGTATGTTGTTAATTTCTTTTGATGATCACTGAGTATTTTGATGGCGAGTTTGGCGGTTTCCTTATCACTTATTTCTATAGAGTAAGCTGCTTTTTTCTCATTGATAAAATTTCGCTCATCTACGCCTTTTTGTTTTAAGTGTTTGAGGTCATTGTCTAGTTGATTGATCGTTAATTCGAATTTGCTCATGACAGACTTGAAGTTCTTCTGATCAACTTTGACTTTGCAAAGTGTAGACATATCTTGTATGACCTCCTCTAGGATTTCTTTTCCTTG
>CALFUQ010000384.1 GCA_937929885.1 uncultured Saprospiraceae bacterium | reverse complement strand
TATACATATGTTTTAAATGGAAGTTGTATGCAGATATGGGTGTCAATTTCTATTACTTCGTAATGAGTGTTTATGGGTGGATAGTTTGGTCTTCCAGAACTGATGAAGATGTAATTACACCAATCACTAAAAATACCTCTAGTGAAAATCTTATCAGCATAGTTTTATTTGCTTTGTTTTTTATCATCATGGCTATTGTATTAAGTAATTATACAGACAGCGATGTGCCTTATTGGGATTCGTTAACTACTGGTATATTCTTAGTTGGGATGTGGTTAATGGCAAAAAAGAAAATTGAGAATTGGATAGCATGGATTATTGGAGATTTTATTTCTATTCCGCTTTATGCCTACAAGGGGCTTTATCTGACAAGTTTTCAGTTTTTGGTTTTCTTAGGAATCGCTATAGCGGGATATGTGGAGTGGAGGGCTAGGATAGAAAATAGTCGATAGCCGAAAAGTCAATAGTCGAAAAGTTAATACTCGATAGCACGTGTTTTAAGTTAATGTTCATTTGGACTTCCACTGAGGACTATGAAATTAAAACCTAAGTGCTCAGCAAAAAACTTACAATCACCTCCCATTCCTCATCAAGACCGTACTGAGGTCTATCCTTTCCTGCTCGCCGATACCAATAATCAGCGTTCCATAAGTCTCCTTCTTTTCTGTGTAGATATGCATGAGCCCATGAGCCTCCTGCTTCTTCACAACCATCGATAAGGTCATGAGCTTTTTCCCAGTTGTCTTTGGCGTCGTACCATAATCCAGTTAGGACTTGGGATAGGTCAGTGGGAGGTTGGTCCTTTCTGAGACTATCTTTATATGCATTTAGATTCATATGATTAAGTGTATATAATTCCTGTTTGAATTTGTAGAAAGATAGAAAACTTCAGCCTATTTAAATTATTGGATTGAACACTTCTAAAGAGTTTCGTAGTAATACAGATTAACAAAAAAAACAGCCTGTAGAAACTACAGGCTGTTATATCAAAAATTATTTAAAAAGTAATTAATCATTTACCTCTGGTGAAATCATTTTATATACTAATCCTGCAAGGATTGCACCTACTATAGGAGCCACCCAGAATAACCAAAGTTGCTCAATAGCCCATCCTCCTGCAAATAATGCTTGGCTAGTACTCCTAGCTGGATTTACTGATGTATTAGTAACAGGTATACTAACTAAGTGTATTAATGTAAGCCCAAGACCTATAGCAGCACCTGCTAAATATTTAGGTGCTTTAGAATGGGTTGCACCCAATATGATAATCAAAAAGAAAAAAGTCATCACTATCTCAGTTACTAATGCTGCTCCCATATTGTAACCTCCTGGAGAATGTTCTCCATAGCCATTTGCCGCAAATCCTCCTGCTTCAAAACCTGCAGTGCCACTTGCGATAAAATAAAGAATGGCCGCACCAGCACAAGCTCCCAATACTTGAGCACCGATGTAGGGTAGTAATTCTTTAGCGTTAAATCTACCTCCCATCCAAAGCCCTATGGATACGGCAGGATTAAGATGGCACCCAGAGATATGGCCTATAGAATAAGCCATGGTTAAGACAGTAAGTCCAAATGCTAGAGATACTCCCGCGAAACCTATCCCTAGTTCTGGATATGCAGCGGCTAGTACTGCACTACCACAACCACCCAGGACAAGCCAAGCTGTCCCGATAAATTCTGCAATTAATTTGTTCATTTTGTTATTATTTATGGTTAATAAATAGAATTCTAAACAATCATTATGACGTTTATAGAATACTACCCCACATATAATTCTAAAATGAAGCTTTGTGCTTATTGTTTAGTTTGTAAAAACGAAATTCGCAAGAACATATAAAAATCTTTAATAGTTCTTTTAAAAGGGAAAAGATTAGATGGGATTAATCAATTGAAGTCTTGGCTTACGGGTATCTAGAACCTTTGAAGTCGCTTTGATGATATCCTTTTTAAGCATTGCTAGTACGTTTTGTTTTATAAAATGCTTATGTACTATGAGACCAACAGATCGGGCGGGTACGGGGGATTTAAACTCCTTTAATAATTTTTGATTTTTAAGGGGAAATTCTGTTGTGCTTAAAAGAGGTAGGAGTGTTATGCCATTATATTTTTCTACAAATCTAAGCAGCGTATCTATAGATCCTGATTTATATTCTAAGTTACTATTGATTTTTCTTTTTTTGCGAAGGCCACAGATGGTTTCTGTTTGAGTTTTCATGCAGTGACCTTCTTCTAATAACCATAAGCGATTGATATCTATTTCCTTTAGATTAAAACCATGCTTTAGTCCAGATCCCGATTTATCATATAGGAGAAATGGTTCATCGTAAAGATGATGCTCGATAAGATCTGGTTCTTTGAGAGGAGTAGAAGCAATCCCAATATCAATGTCTCTGTGTTTGATGCCTTCAATAATTTTATCAGTGGTAAGTTCTGATATTTCAAATTGCATCTTGGGTAGTTTGCCTATCCATTCGTTTAGAAATCTTGGTAGTAAGTAAGGAGCAATTGTTGGGATTACACCTACTTTAATTTTACCAACCAATTCTCCTTTTAGATTAGAGATTTTTACATCGAGATTTTGAAATTCGTTGGCTAGTATTTTTAATTGTTGTACTATTTGCTTGCCTTCTTTAGTGACGGTAACTGGCTTGGTTTTTCTATCGAAGATAATAACACCAATTTCTTCTTCATACCTCGCTATCATAGTGCTTAGCGTAGGTTGTGAGATATAGCATTCTTTTGCAGCTTCTCCAAAGCTTCTAAGTTTTTCTACAGCGATGACGTATTTTATTTGTTGGATATTCATTATCTATTCCATCAATTTTTAAATAGACAATATAGTTATTGTCAATAAAAATTTGTTCTGGGGAAACCCTAAATAATTGCTGCTATAGTATTGCTCTAATATTGCAAATACTAAGTAAAGATTATTAGTCAGAGTAATTGAAAGTTGTATAAACGGAGAAGTGACTAAGGTTTCCTTAGCCAGCCCAAAACATCAAAATCGGCAATTGTGTAGATGCCTTTATACTCAACGAGGTTCATTGTGTGTCGTGTCTTTTTACCCCAGTTCTGCTGTATGATTTCTATCTGTTTGTCATCGGCACATGAGATCACAGCTATATGCCCATAAGGGTTATCTTCATTACCATCATAGACTAAAATATCGCCTACTTGCGGAGGGTATTCACGAGTGTTTCTGATTTGTATGAGCCCTCGTTTGTTATTATAATCTTTGTCTTTTAGCGTTTTATCGAAGAAGTCTTTGGCGTTTCCAGAAGAGTTGGGAAATTTATGATCATATACTGTGTAGTAATAGCGTTTTACAAATTCTACACATTGCCATTTAAGTCCTAAGTTGTAACCACTTTTAGTGTAATGTCTTCCATGTACACTCGCACTTTTACCATTAAAATAAACAGGCACCCCATTAAAGCTATCTATAGGTGTACCGACTGGTGTGCTAAAGCTCGATAAAAATGTTGCGGCTATTACTATATATAAAACTCTCCTCATTACGCTGGCAAATGTAAAAACTTAAAACTTTTAAACGATGAATTTTCTATTCAAAATATTCCTTCAACGAATCTGAAACCATTATTTCCGATAATGTATAATTACCCCTTCCACTACTTAACATAATGCCTCCATATTCTTTGTAATCAGTCCAAGGAGTAGAAAATCTAGGCTCCTCATCTGTAGTATTTGTAAAGAAATCCCATTGGACAACCAACTTGGTGTCTTTTTGAATGTAAACATGATATTTGTTTAGTGGAGTTACACCGACATTATTAAAAGTGAGCTCGACTTTATCGGCTAGCACTCCGTCAGCTGTATCACCTTCGCCTACATATTTAAGCGTGACGCCAGAATCTTTTAGCTTATATGGCATTACCAACCAATAAGAGTCATTTATCCACATCTCTTTACCTTTTTGAAGGTACTTAGTCAGTGAATCCTGTTGCTGGATATCTTGTCCGCCCATTTTTAAAGAACCCTTCATGTTTTTGATATTCATATGTAATTCATAGTCTTCTTTTAAACTTTTGATATATACATCTCCAGTCATTTTATCCCATACGTGCTTCCTTGATCCAAAGAAATTCCACGATAAATATCTAGCATTTTCATAAGCTGTTCTGCCGCCCATAGCTTCCATAGTCATATCAGCCAAGGCTATAGCTTTTTGGTCCGAGTCTACTGCATTAAATCCTTCCATGGCGGGATTACCTTTGATGATAGTCTTAGATGCACAAGAGGCAAGGAGCCCTATTACGAAGATGAAACTGACTATTGAAACGGTGTATTTTTTCATTTTTCTGACTTTATTGTGATTGGTAATTTGAGGTATATTTGCGAAAGTTAAAAAGTATTAGATACAATGTTCGAAAATCTTAGTGATAGACTGGAAGGAGCCTTCAAAAATCTTAAAGGAGAGGGCAAGTTAACGGAGCTAAATATTGCACAATCAGTAAAGGAGATCAGAAGAGCTCTAGTTGCTGCTGATGTCAATTACAAAATAGCTAAAGAGTTTACAGACAAAGTAAAAGACAAAGCACTAGGCACAGAAAATATCCTTAATGCAGTGAAGCCTGGTGAGCTCATGGTCAAGATCGTCATGGACGAGATGGTTGATCTGATGGGTGTCAAAGCTGAGGGGATTAACATCAAAGGGAATCCTGGAGTTGTACTTGTCGCTGGGCTACAGGGTAGTGGTAAGACGACATTCTCAGGTAAACTAGCCAAGTTTCTTAAAGACAAGAAAAGTAAGAAACCTCTTTTAGTCGCTTGTGATGTTTACAGACCTGCAGCAATCGATCAGCTTACAGTCTTAAGTGAGCAGATAGGAGTGCCTATCTATAAAGAACCAGAGAATAAAAATCCTGTAGAGATAGCTCAGAATGCATTAGTGTATGCTATCCAAAATAGTATTGATGTTGTCATTGTGGATACCGCAGGTAGACTTGCAATCGATGAGGCGATGATGACTGAGATAAGAAATATTAAAGCTGGTATCGATCCTACAGAGACTCTTTTTGTAGTAGACTCTATGACTGGTCAGGATGCTGTCAACACAGCAAAAGCCTTTAATGAAGTTATCGATTACGATGGAGTAGTCCTTACAAAATTAGATGGTGATACTAGAGGTGGTGCTGCGTTGACTGTTAACTATACGGTAGGTAAGCCGATTAAGTTTGTAAGTACAGGAGAGAAGATGGATACACTTGATGTATTCCACCCTGATAGGATGGCGCAGCGGATTCTTGGAATGGGGGATATCGTATCTTTTGTTGAGAAA
>CALFUQ010000383.1 GCA_937929885.1 uncultured Saprospiraceae bacterium | reverse complement strand
ATAGAAATGCATAAGATCCGTAATGGGTCGTATCCAGTAATATTGGATAGCATAAAGTATTATGGTGATTGGGATGCGATGGCTATTAGTTCCGTTAAGTACGTAAAGGTGGGAGAAGGATATAATTTAGACCTAGTTAATGGGTGGATCGGGAAACCCCAAGAACTTAATTATCCTGATGACTTTTGGCAAGGATTAGGATTGATTAAATCAAACTTAAAATTAGAATCACAAAAGTGATCTGAGGAGAGTTTTATTGGCCGTAAGTAATCGTTGCGTTTTGGTCTTTTAATCTTTCGATATACTCTTCCACTCTAAAGTCCTCGTCTTTAAATAAGTCTCTTCTCAGTCGACCATGCTCTTGTCGCTTGATGCTTCTTGCAAACCTTCTGATGCTTTCTTCATCGTCAAGTATTAAACCTGGGACTTCTACATTATTACCATTGACATCTTTAGCCACCATTGTGAAGTAGGAAGAATTGCAGTGTTTTACTTTGCCAGTCTGAATGTTTTCTGACTCTACTCGTAAGCCTACTACCATCGATGTTCTACCCGTGAAGTTAACAGATGCTTTCATAGTTAGTAGTTCGCCGACATCTATTGAGTTAAGGAAGTCTACTTTATTGACAGATGCGGTAACGCAGTAATGGCGCGAATGCTTGGAAGCGCAAGCAAATGCTATCTGATCCATGAGATTAAGTACATGACCACCATGTATTTTGCCGCTAAAGTTAGAGTGAGAGGGAAGCATCAGTTGTGAAATTGTGATCCTTGATTCTTTACTGTGTTTGTATGTTTTCATTGCCTTTGTGATGTGCCTCTAAAGTAAAAAAGACGATGGGTTTCATCGTCTTTCTTTTTATTTAATTTATAAGCCCTAAGCTATGGCTTAATCGTTCGTCGTTTTTTAATATCCTTTTGCATAGGATTAAGTTGCTCTTTCTGCTTATGCTTTTTATACACTTGGAATCTCGTCGGCACTTCTTTGACTGGCCAGTTATTGTTTTCTAAATCAGCATCAGCAGTTTCTCGATAGGGGTCTACCACAATTCCTTTGACCACTTTATCTTTTACAAATACCTTAGTGAAGTTATTCTCATTCTTACGCCAAATCTCTACAGGGATTCTCTCCATTTCCTTGGTGCCATCTTCGTATTCCCATTCTAATATTACAGGCATCACTAATCCTCCTTTATTGGAGAAACTTAATTCGTAATAATTATTAGTGCCATACATGTCTTCTTTCTCCTCTTCTGTGAAAGTCTCTGCATACAAGATGGTCGTAGACGTTGTTACTGAGTCTTCCGTATTCCATGGTTCGTAGTTAGTGTAGAAGTCTACTAGAGAAGTATCCGCCTCATTAGCAAATTCGATTCCAGCTTCTCTATTTCTGATTTTTGATATATGCTCAAACGGTTTCTCTGCTTTACGTTCACGAGTAGATTCTTTTGACTCAGGATTATTCGCTAGGTCTACCTTATACCACTTGATACTGTCCAGAGATATATCTACATGATCGATAGAGTAAAACCATCCTCTCCAAAACCAATCTAAATCAATACCACTCGCATCCTCCATAGTCCTAAAAAAGTCTGCAGGTGTCGGATGCTTAAAAGCCCACCGCCTGCAATACTCCTTAAATGCATAATCAAACAACTCTCTACCCATGATGGTCTCTCTCAATATGTTTAGAGCAGCTGCGGGTTTGTCATAGGCATTGGAACCATAGTCTATGATGTTTTCTGTATTGGTCATGATGGGTTCCAGATTATCACCATCTTGACTCATGTAGTCCCCGATTTGGTAAGGGACAAACATGTGCTTGTATTTATTATTCCATTCTTGCTCAGCTACAAATTGCATAAAGCTATTGAGCCCTTCATCAAACCACGCCCACTGTCGCTCATCGCTATTAATGATCATCGGGAAGTAGTTATGTCCTACCTCATGGATGATAACCAAGATTGCAATAAGTTTTTGACGCTCTAAGTAAGTGCCATCTTTCTCAGCTCTTCCTGGATTAAAACAAATCATAGGATATTCCATACCATTAGCTGCTTCTACGGAGATAGCAACTGGGTATGGGTAAGGAATTGAGTATTTAGAATATACTTCCAAAGTGTGCTCAGTAGCTTTAGTAGAGTACTTAGCGTAAATCGGATATGCTTCTTTCCCATAGTAGCTCATGCACATTACTTTGTCACCTAGTTCATTAGTATGTGGCATAGCATCCCAGACAAACTTTCGACTAGCTGTCCAAGCAAAGTCCCTCACATTTTCTGCATGAAATTCCCATGTTTTTGTTTGAGTAGTTTTTGGGGACTGCTCCATTTTTTTTGCTTCATCTAGGGTCACTATCTCTAATGGTTCTTTTACAGTCTGCGCTTCTTGCCATCTACTCCATTGGGTAGGAGTGAGCATCTTCTGTAGGTTTTGACATTCGCCAGTAGAACCTACCATATGATCAGACGGCACAGTCATCGTAACTTTATAGTCTCCAAAGGTTAGTGCAAACTCGCCTCGTCCAGTAAACTGATTATTCTGCCAACCCTCAAAATCACTATACACACAAAGTCTAGGAAACCACTGTACAATAGTATAGAGGTAATCATCAGTATCATCAAAGTGTTCGTATCCACCACGTCCCCAGCTTGTAGTATTCATCCTATTTATCAGGTAGTAATACCACTCGATATTAAATACGATTTTTTCTCCTGGAGCCAGAGGCTTGTCCAGGTTTATTCTCATCATCGTTTTGTTGATGGTATAGTCCATGGCTTTGCCACTAGCATCTGTAACTTTTTGGATTTTGTGTCCATATTTCTCTAGTTCTCTCCATGGTTCTAGATTCCTTAACGCCGACTCACTCATCTTGTCTCTAATACTTGTAGGTTCCATTCTGTGTTTATCAGCCTCAGCACTGTGTTCGTTTTCATCTAGTTGTAACCAAAGGTAGGAGAGTGCGTTTGGCGATTG
>CALFUQ010000382.1 GCA_937929885.1 uncultured Saprospiraceae bacterium | reverse complement strand
GATTGTAGATGCATTATTTCTAAACCAAAGATGCTTGTCACCAGTTTTCTCCTTCCAATAATGAAATGCCCAGACATCATGTAATTGTGAAGAACAAAATCCACAAAACGAAGCTAGGGTAGTCCTCATACCCATACCCATCACATTGGCGAAAGAACTTTGCTGCTCTTCCCAAACTGGGTGAGGATCCCATTCGATTGCGAACTTAGTGGTTAGGATTAATAAGGGATACAATAAAATCCCGCTATAGACTGCATTCCTCGCAGCTTTCTTGCCATACACTTCGGCAAGCACATCTGTAAAAATAAAAGTCGCAGAAAAAATAAATATAGAAGCAGATAAAGAGTAATCCTCAAACCCAGGAATGAATCCAAGTTTGGGCGCCATTAAGATTGCAATTATTAAAGATCCCGAAAAAGCTCCGATTAATATTTGCGGACCAAACCACTTTGCCGTCATCGAGATTAAAGCACCAATTAAAACAGTCAGAAGGATCCAAGCGGATATATAAAGCATTAAGATATTTTGCTTTTATGCCTTAAACTCGATAATTGTCTTCTCGATAATATCACAACATTGATGCAACTCTTCTTCGGTCATTACGAGAGGAGGAGCAAACCTGATAATATTACCATGGGTAGGTTTTGCCAATAACCCATTATCTCTCATTGCGACACAAATATTCCAAGCGGTCTTACTTTCTGGGCTATCATTGATAACAATGGCGTTAAGCAATCCTTTACCTCTCACTAAGGTTACGAGATTAGATTTATTAATCAAGTTTTGCATGCGCTCTCTGAATAGTTTTCCTAGCTTTTCTGCATTCTCTGCAAGTCTCTCGTCGGTAACAACTTTAAGAGCCTCGATTGCAACAGCGCAAGCAAGAGGATTTCCACCGAAGGTAGATCCATGCTCTCCTGGCTTAATCGTCATCATGATCTCATCATCTGCAAGCACAGCTGATACGGGAAAAACACCTCCTGACAAAGCTTTCCCAAGGATGAGAATATCAGGTCTTACTTCAGGAGTGTTTTCGCAGTTTCCTTTACAACTACAGTTGCCACAAGTAGCAAGCAGCCTACCTGTCCGTGCTATACCTGTCTGCACTTCATCGGCAATAAACAGCGCATTGTTCTTTTTGCAAAGTGCATAAGCGTCTCTTAAGTAATTTTCATCAGGAACAACTACTCCAGCTTCTCCTTGTATGGGTTCTACCACAAAACCTGCTACATTTTTATCAGCAAGCGCTTCTTCAAGTTTCGCTAAGTCATTGTACGGTATGATTTCAATACCTGGCATATATGGGCCAAATCCCTTTGTGCTATCAGGATCTACAGATGCAGAAATCACGGCTAAAGTTCTGCCATGAAAATTTTGACTAGCAAAGATGATTTTTGCTTTATTAGCTTCTATCTTCTTTACAGTGTAAGCCCACTTTCTGCAAAGTTTTAATGCGGTCTCAACAGCCTCCACTCCTGTGTTAATCGGGAGGATTTTATCATATTTAAAATAGTCCGTAATGAACTTCTCATACTTGCCTAGCATGTCATTATAAAATGCTCTAGAGGTCAGTGTGAGTTGTTTTGCTTGCTCGCTTAAAGCATTTATAATTCTAGGATGACAGTGCCCTTGGTTGACAGCAGAGTAGGCTGATAAAAAGTCAAAGTATTTTTTCCCTTCTACATCCCACACATAGACTCCTTCGCCTTTTGCAAGTACAACTGGTAGTGGGTGGTAATTGTGCGCACCATATTTATCTTCGAGGGCTATTAACTCTTGAGAGTTTAGAGTGGATGTATTCATTTATTTCTTTTTGGTCAACTGTTTATGGATGGTATGTACTTGCACCGTTAGTGGAATTGTACCATCGTTTACAATAACGAAATTCGCTTTTTTAATTCGTTCTGCATCAGTAATCTGGTTTTTTAATCTTTGACTGACTTCCTTTTTTGATAGTTTGTCGCGTTTCATTACCCATTCTATCCTTTTTTCTATTGGCGCAGTAACTACTATTAATTCGTCAAAGAACTTATATGCTCCTGATTCTATGAGTAGTGCAGATTCTTCCAAGCCATATGGCTTGTTTTTTATTGACCCAAACCAATTCATGACGTCCATTGCAACAGCAGGGTGAACTAGGTTATTTACTTTTTTGAGTAGAGATTTATCATTAAATATTTTGGACCCTATGTAAGCCTTATTCATTTTACCATTATTGTAATAGGCTTCTTCTCCAAGAACTTTTTTTATCTCAGTTTTGAGTTTTTTATTCTTGTACATCAGTCGTTTAGCTCCTTCATCAGCATAGTAAACTGGTATGTCTAATGCTTCAAACATTTTGCAGCAAGTCGTTTTGCCTGATCCTATTCCTCCTGTTATTCCTACTTTTAGCATGGGATTATCTTTAAGCCTTGCACAATTGTTTTTTCATCTATTCTATCTTCTGAGATGTTTAGCAATTTTGCTTTTAGTTTAGTGAGTAGATCATCAGTCATAGATTGTCTTATCCCTATTGTCAGTGATGCGGATGTCCCGAGATCCTTTGTGATAATATCGATATCTAGTTTTTTCAAATGATTTAAAAGGTCTCCCATAATTGAATAATCAAATTCAAGACGAAAAGAATCCACAAGATATTTTGAAATAATGGAGTTATTAGCAATTGCTTCTTCAGCACTAGTCTTATATGCTTTAATTAAGCCTGTAGCACCTAATTTTGTCCCTCCCCAATATCTCACGACTGCGATTAGAATATCAGTTAGGTCATGACTTAGGATTCGATTGTAAATGGGCTTTCCTGCAGTTCCTGAAGGTTCTCCATCGTCATTAGTTCTGAATTGTTTTCTGTCGATCCCTAGCGCATAGCCATAGCAAATGTGTCCGCACTTTGGGTTTTCATCTTTTAGGATTTCTAGGTGTAGATTGATGGTCTCTATCGAAGTGACAGGATATGCGTAACCAATGAATTTACTACCGCGGTCTTTGTATTCGCCGATACTTGGGGTGGATAAGGTGTAATATTCATCTGGAGCCTTCATATTAGCTAGCAGAAATAAGTAAAATTGCAATTATTGAAAACACCAAACCCAGTCCTTTCTTAAGATCTATCTTTTCGCCAAACATTATTACACTAACTACAACTGTGAGCGCTAACATACCTACACTATTAATCGGGAATAACACTGACCCATCCCAACCTTTAGTTAGCAATAGAATAAGGAGGTAGATAGTAAAAAAATTAGGCACGCCTAAAATAATCCCACCTACTAAATCTTGTTTCGAAAATCTTGTGCCCCGGGTGATCATTCTAAATCCAGCAAACAAAAAACCAAATACACCTGCCATTGCAAAGCTTGATGAGGTAAACAATATACCATCGTCTCCTAACTTACCCTCGACTTCTACCATCAGAAGAATGATTTCAATAACTCCACTCATCAGCATGGTAACTATGGGTAGCCAGAGATATTTATTATTGAGATTAAATTCATCAGATTTTGATGGGAGGTTGACAAGTATTATTGCAACGATAGCGGCTAAGATTCCTATTCCTTTAGGAAGATTAAGCAATTCTGAATAATAAACTATTGCAAAACCAGCAGATATAATTAGAGACATTTTAGATACAATAGCAGTAATCGCTACACCTGCTTTCTGAAATGAATGAGCCATTATATTAAATCCAATAATAAACAACAATGACAAGGCTAAAGAATACGGAAACCACGGTTTCGAAAAAAGATCACTAGGTACTGGGCTTTGTTGAAGGACAATGCCAGCCACTGCTACAGCTGTAGCATAATTAACAATGATAGCATGTAGGTTGTCGACCTTATACTTGTCAAAGTATTTGAAAATAATGGCTAAGAGTACATTACAAAGTATAAGGGCTACAAGTATTATCATTGTTTTCTTGGTAAGTGCAAAGATGATTAAATTGATC
>CALFUQ010000381.1 GCA_937929885.1 uncultured Saprospiraceae bacterium | reverse complement strand
TCAATATCAATCCACTTACATCGCTATCGCTATCTGGATTGTGAATTAGCCCTCCACAGATATCTATCAGGTTGTTATCTTGGACTTCTATCTCTGTCTTACAGAAGCTTTGTGCTCCATTGACAAGATCTGTAACCCATACTTTTACTTCATTAAAGCCTATGTTATCACAATTGTATCGAACGACAGCATCTAAAGTATCTTGAGAAAAACTGTAGCTTAATTCGTGACCACATGAGTGTGAATCTATCTTCACCACATCACTCACCCATATCTCTACCATCTCCGTATCAAGCGTACCGTCAAAGTCTAAGTCCATCAAAACTAGATCTGTTACTACATGGTCTAAGCAGATTGCTGGTGCTGCCTTCTCATTCGTAATCTCAAAGTTTTGTTCGCATGGGTCAGAAACATTACCACACAGATCCTCTGCATACCATGTTATTTGGTGCAATCCAGGAACATATGCAGCACTCACTGTATTACCTAAGCCTGTGGTATCTATAGTTCCATCACTATTTAAATCTATGATCCATGTCCAGAACAATTCGCTGTCAGGCGTACAACCTCCGCTAGCACTTACGCTTAGCGATATTGGGACTGGGTTACAGTTTGCATCAAAACTATTATATACCTCTGTGTCTGGGCACATGATATCTGGTGCTTCAGTATCTACCACACTGAGTAACTGAGTTGAATCCCATCTTGCTGGTAAATATGTAATCGTATCAGTATCGCACCAGTCTATTACTGACCAAGTCCTGAAAAGTTTAAAGCACGCATCTCCTCCTCTTACTGGATCAAACAATCGCTCTTCAGTTATTGAGATTCCTAATAACTCACATGTCCCATTATCTATTCTTGGACGGTCTGTACCAAATAACAAGTTATCTGGATGTAAGTCTTGAACATCACAAATATTATTTACGATAGTATCTCTCGGCCAAATTATCCTTGTAGAATCAAATGGTATTGGACTCACTATTGTAATTACTTGTTGGTCCGTTACGGTAATACCATTACTTGAAGCACTAAATGTTCTGACGATTCGCCCTATCCCACAGGAATTTACATTCCCCATTTGAACATCTTCATCCATCTCTGCTCCACATGCCCCAACTACTAATCCATCAAATCCTGATCCTTCAATATTCACAGAATCTGCTTGTAGCACTATCGGCTCTCTAGCAAATTCTGAATCTGCTATTTTTCCAAATATGCGTAAATCTTCATCGTCAAATATGAAGTCGCAACTTACTGTCACATCAGGTGGTGCTACCAATGATGGTGGATTCTTATCTGCTACTGTCACCTCTATCATGCATTCATTATATCTTCCTAATGCTCCATCACTCGTGTGCTCATATGCTCTTAACACTACCATATGGGTACCGTCAGCATCTGCACAACAGAATGGTACATAATCCCCGAACTCTATGCTTGTACTATCAGTCTCACTCTTTTGACAGCTTAGATCCATTCTTCTTACTTTCAGTATTACCTGAGCGCAGTCATCATAACTACCGTCATCAAATCTATCTGCTGGCACATGTGCCTCTCCTGTAGTTGGTATACTTACTACTACATGACTCTCACATATAATTACTGGTGGTCGCTCATCTTTTACATTTACATAAACTGCACAACTGGTGCTATTATGACATGCATCATATGCTGTATAAGTCACAGCATGCAAACCTACAGGTATACCAGAAACCTCTCCACCGTTCTGATTTTCGACGATGCCACCAGGGAAACTCATATCAATATGTGAGATATCTCCTTGACAACTATCGACTGCAGTTATCTCAGGTAGTAATACTCTAGCTGTGCAGTCGCTTCCTGAAGTATTTACTTCTATCGTCTCTGTAGGGCATTCTATTGCTGGTCCTATTGTATCAACCAAGGTTACCATCTGCAACATTGTCTTACTAAACTCATCATTGCAATGCCATTGTCTCACATTCCATGTACGCAACACTTGCTTCTTACATGGTAAGTCTAAGATGACCTCATCAGTGAAGTCTACAAATATATTGCATGAACTTACTGGCAAAGGATATAATGCAATGCCACTGCCTGTTGCAGGATTGTAGAACGGCACTACTTGATCAGTAAGATTGCTTGTATCGATTACTAAAAAATCTTCATTGCATTGGAGATTTTGGTTTCCACTTGGTGGAAAAGAGATCAGCGCAGTGTCGAGCTTAACAACATGTAGTTCCTGGGTACAAATATTACTTCTATTACCGTTAAGATCAACTGCTTGATATTGGCGAATTAACTTCTGTATTATTTCACTGTCACACTCGTCAACTTTTAAAAATTGCTCATTAAGAATCTCCACAGTCACTTCTGTAGTAAAACATCCAGTTGCTGCACCTATCAATGGGGGACCATCAAAAGTTGTTAACTCTAAACAGCTTATTGTATCTATAGGCTCGCTGCAGTTTAGCACTGGTGCGATCTTAGACTCGACAAGGATATTACCCCAACAACTATTTTGACAAGATAAATCTGGATCGGCAAGGTTTTCATGAGTCACTTCTATACTATACTGCAGTAGCTGACCTAACTGAGCTGCTCCTACTCCACTACCAGTAATGGGATCACCAAACTGATCCGTTAATGTTATCTCAAAGTGTGCTGCATTAGATGCGTTATCACATGAACTCTCTAATCCAGGAATCAACATAGAAGGTGTTATTATAGCTTCACACGATGATCCCAAACTTAGATTTAACTGACCTATACATGCTAACTCGCAACTTACGGTGCAACCTGGAACTAAGTTTCCTGGTAGTGGAAGTAACTCTGGGTCATGATCATCTTCATCGTCTTTGTCATCAAGACTATTATCTATTACTATGTCTCCATCGTTATCAGGGTCATTGTCTGGTGTACTATCTATATCTACAGCAGGATCTCCATTGCCATCTTTTGCACTTCCGATCTCAGCAATATTGGTGTAGTTCTCTTCTGACTGATCTTCTAAATACTCTATGGTTAAGAATATTGAAAGTGATGTAGTCTCTCCAGGCAATAATGTTCCTGCTATTGATTGTGTATACATTGGTGCAGTATTATTATCCCAGGCTGTATTTAATGCTGCATCAAAACTAAACCCTGGGGGTACGTGATCTACTACTTCGATTTCTGAAGCTGCATTATCTCCTTGATTTACTACTGAAATAACAAATTCTACAACATCACCAGTTTCATATGGCCCTGGTGTGGCGATTTCTTTCATTAGCGCTAAGTCAATTACGTTTTCACAAAATGTAACACCTCCTACTATATCATCATCATTATCATCTCCTGTTGGATTATAACAGTCAGTCGTACCAGTAGTCCAATCAACTACATCATCTCTAGATTCACTGTTATAACAGTTAGTACCGTCGCCTTGAGTGAAGCATAATAAATCTGGTTTGCTAGCAGGGACACTCGTTATATCAAACCAAACATAATATAGACTATCTCTGTGTAGACATATATTAGCTCTACCACTCTGATTAGGACCAAAAGTATAAGCTCCATGTGAATCGGTAATCGCAAATGCTAAGGCGTTTTGTACAGATGCATCAGTTTCATTACACGAGAATAGATATACATCGACACCCTCAATGTAACCTTCCTGAAATGGATAGTGACAACCGTCTTTATCGTTATCAAGAAATACCATACCACCTACTGATTCACATGTTGATTGCTCAAGCAGGTCAAAACTGGATTCTAATAATCCGTTTCCGCTTAATGCGAAGGACATGAAAAAGTAAAAGAAATTAAGAAGTAAAAATTTTGGCAATAGATGCCTTGTCAAGATTGTACTTGTTCCCATAAAATATTAATTGTAAAATTCTTTTCAACAACCTTAGTGAAAAGTATG
>CALFUQ010000380.1 GCA_937929885.1 uncultured Saprospiraceae bacterium | reverse complement strand
CTATTTCAGAGGAAGGAGGCATACTGATGTGATCAGAGGGATAGGCCTTTCTATCTTAGGGCTTGCTGGATATTGGATCTATTATTTTAAAGATTCTATTTTCTTAGGCTAGTGGCTAAGATATTTATTCTTGCTGGTGAGGCTTCAGGAGATCTGCACGGGTCTTACCTCATCAAAGAATTATTAAATCGAGATTCTAAGCTTATCATAAAAGCATGGGGAGGTCACAAGATGAATACAGCAGGAGCAGAAATCTTACGCTCGCTAGAGCACCTTGCATTTATGGGCTTCACTGAAGTGCTCAAAAACTTCTCCACCATTCTTGAAAACTTCAGTCTGTGCAAAAAACAGATTTCAGAATTTAAGCCAGATGTAATTGTCTTTATCGACTATCCTGGCTTTAATCTGAGAATGGCAAAATGGGCAAACACGAAAGGATATAAAACCATCCAATATATAGCGCCAGCAGCGTGGGCATGGAAAGAAAACCGAGTCAAGAAAATCAAAAAATATGTTGATGAATTATTAGTTATTCTTCCTTTTGAAAAAGCATTTTTTGCTAAGCATAATATCGATGCTCATTTCGTAGGGCATCCGCTTGTTGAGGAAATTGATAATTGGAAACCAGACCTAAATTTTTCGTTACCCGATTTTAAAAATAGCAAAACTCATATCGGATTATTCCCAGGAAGCAGATTACAAGAAATAAAATTGATCCTTCCAAAAATGTTGGAATATGTCAAACTGAAAAGTAATTTTCAATTTTATATTGCGGTACCTGATAATCTAAATCAGCAAGAATATCTAGCACACATCAATGGAATAGAAAATGTTCATCTGATTTTAAGTAGAAACTATGATCTACTTAACAATATAGAATTAGCAATTGTAAGTTCAGGTACTGCTACTCTCGAAGTTGCTCTGTTTGAAGTACCTCAAGTTGTTTGTTATCAAACCAACACTATATCTTTCCAGATTGCAAAAAAACTCATCAAAACGAAATTTATATCACTGGTGAATTTGATTCATGGCGAGGAAGTTGTAAAGGAATTAATCCAGGAAGAATTCAACCTTGAAAATTTACAAGCTACAATAAATGTTTTACTGAATGAAGATGAGAAAGCTAGACTAGCTAAAGACTATAGGAAAATTAAAACCTCTCTATCAAAAGAGAATGCTTCGAAGAATGCTGCTGAAATAATTTTAATTTGATTTTATTCGCCAACCTAATATCAACCCATAGCCACATTTACTTTCTTGTTCTTCTCTTAAACTACTTGCCCTCTTTGTCAAAAGTTAAGCTAACCCTTGAGTACTTTCTAGGAAACTGAGCTTGTGTACTCATTCTACCAGACCAGATTTCTTCATAATCGCAAGACTACTTTTATAAGTTTGTCCTGCTTCTAAAGCATACTTTTGAGCTAATGCTACTTGCCTATAAGACTCTTCTTTTTCTCCAAGTTTGTATAAGAGAATAGACTTAACATCATGTAAAGTCATAGAAGGTTTACTAGCTATTAGCTTATCTACCTCACGGTTTGCTACGGTTAGAGAATTTTGATCAGTGGTATATACTGCAACTGTAGCAATCATCGCAGGCAGAGTAGTTGGATTCACTTTATCGCTATAGTCGCTTAATGTTTTCACGGCAAATACGTATCTCGCATCATCACTTTCAAATGGTATCTCTGTATTAAATATTCTATTGGCAAGAGGGGGATATACTTGATCATCTCCAATATCTAATTTATACTTTGAGATTTTTTTTCTAGTCTTTGATAATAGCTTTTCTGTTGCTGGCTTCCTCATTGCCCACATCTCGTTATTGATTATTATATCTAAGAATAAATTATCAATTACTTCCTTCCCATATACTCTATCAAATGCAGGTTTGTTCTTTTTGAGAAGGTTAAAGATTTTAGAATCTTCACTGTGCACAAATTGCACAACAAAATCCATCCACTCTAGAGAATCCATTTTAGAGATTTGCTTTGCATACTGATTGGATAACTTATCAGCAAGCTCATAATCTTCCGTCTCCTCACAAAACATAATATAATCCCGCAAGTAGCGAGGATCATTTTTTAATTTCCTATAATCATCTTTGAATATTTTTGCTTGCTGATTAGGATTCCTGAATGACATATCTGCCGATTGCATTAATCTATCTTTATTTGCAAAACCTTCTATTCTATGTAGCAATTCTCCCTCAGAATCAAAATATAGTAGTGTAGGAAAGCTTCCGATTTTATACTGTCTACCAAATCTAATTCCTCCTCTCCTCTCAGTATTAATGCGTACTGACACAAAACGTTTTTCAAAAAATTTAGAAACTTCAGGATCATTAAAAACTGTTCGAGACATCTCCTCGCAGGGCTGACTCCAATCAGTACAGACTTGTACAAAGATGAATTTTTCTTCTGCTGAAGCTAGTTTTTTAGCTTGGTCAAAATCACCTAAGAAGGCTAAGCCAGACTTAACTTGAGCAAAACTAGATGAATGCAAAAGTAGTACTAGGAAAACAACATTCAATAATTTAAAAATTTTGCTCTGCATAATTAATATTGAATAGATGAACCTAAAGTAAGTTCGACGCTCTCATCATCTCCGTCTCTAATGAATGAAACTTTGACTACATCATCAGGTGAATATTTTTCTAAAGCTTGAGCGAGATCACCATAATCGGCTATCTTATCATCATTAATTCTAGTAATAATGTCTCCTAGCTGC
>CALFUQ010000379.1 GCA_937929885.1 uncultured Saprospiraceae bacterium | reverse complement strand
GATTTTTAGATTTCTTACCCGCAAATTTAATTTTGCCAATACCCTTAAAGTATTCCTTCTTTCCTTTTAGTATTCCTTTTTTTGCCATCTAATTAAAATTATAAATGTTGTTTTAATTCTTTTTTCCAATTCTTGTATGCTAACGCCTCTTCTTCATTTTTCTTTTGAGGTTTGATTACTTTCTCCACCTTGAGATTTTTAAACGCATCTCCAAGTTTTGAAAAATGTCTCACCCCATACCCTGACCCTAATGCAGCTCCCGTGGCCCCTGTTGTCTCAATGATCTTGATAGGTGCACCAGTTAAATTTGATATTGTCTGTGAAAATATTTTAGACCTGAAGAGGTTATCGTTTCCAACTTTAAGGTTACTTGTGTCGATACCCATTTTGTTCATTGCCTTCATGCCATAGACAAATGCAAATGCTATTCCTTCTAAGGTTGCTCTATACATATGTGCTTTACTATGACTGTTCAGTTGTAGTCCTTTGAAATGTGCACCTACGTTTTTATTATTGAACATTCGCTCTGCTCCATTTCCAAATGGCAAGACAGATAGTCCATTACTTCCTATTGCTATTTTAGCTGCTTGCTTTTCCAATTCTTCATACGAAGTTTTATCTGGCGCAATATTGTTTCGCAACCATGCATACATACTTCCAGCTCCGTTGATGCAAAGTAATATCCCAACTCGCGGATCTTTATTTGTATAGTTTACATGAGCAAAGCTGTTCACTCTATTCATGTCATCAGCAATTAACTTGTCTGTTACAGCATAAACTACTCCCGAGGTACCACCTGTACCTGCAACATCACCTGGCTCGATAACACCAAGCGAAAGCGCATTGTTAGGTTGGTCTCCTGCCCGATAGCTTATCGGGGTGCCAGATGATAATTTTAAAGCTCTTGCCGCTGCTGCATTCAAAGTTGCTTGGACTGAGAAAGTAGGTTTCACTTCTGGCAGCAATGATTCATCAATACCGTAATGTTTTAGAAGCTTCCTAGAAGGTCCATTCTTTTTGAAATCCCAAAGTACCCCTTCTGATAAATTACCTATCGTAGAATTTATTTCGCCTGACATTCTCATGGCAACATAATCTCCTGGCAACATGATTTTATCTATCGTTTTGTAGAGTTTAGGTTCGTTGTCTTTGACCCACTTAAGTTTAGATGCGGTGAAATTTCCTGGAGAATTGAGATAATGTTTATAGCAATACTTTTTACCCAGTTTTTTAAGGGCCCTGTCTCCAATCCCCACAGCTCTACTATCACACCAGATGATCGAAGGTCTAACTACTTTCTGATTTTTATCAACTGCCACTAACCCATGCATCTGATAAGATATCCCAATAGACATTACTTTCTGACCATCGACTTTCGAAGATGCAAGTAGTTCCTTGGTTGCTGCTTTAATCGCTTTCCACCAATCTTCTGGGTGCTGTTCTGCCCACCCTGCCTGGTGAGAAATCATCTTCATCTCTTTCTTAGGATAGCTTACTACTTTGATTGGTTTAAGTGAGTTAGCGTTAACTAATGAGGCTTTAATGGATGAGCTGCCTATATCATATCCGATGAAGTACATTGATAATAGTTGTAGAAAGTTATACTTAAAAATAATTTAATTTGGCTAAAACTACTCGCAATCGCAGTAATGCCAATTTGATTTTGAAAAGGATTTAAGTTCAGTACAATATTTCTTTACTTCCTGATAAAGCCTATAGGATTCTGTTGATTTAAATGTATTATTAAAATATCTATTTGAGGTCGTGGGCATTCCAAAGTTTTGTGCTGAAAGCGGATAAAACATTGCAAGACGTTTATAACCAAGGAACAGTTTTCGAAAAGAAATCGCGTGGAAAGGAAAGAATCCGTCTGAAACGAAAAAAGCCCATCCAATGATGAGCTTTTTGAGGTCGCGGGCGGATTCGAACCGCCGTACAAGGTTTTGCAGACCTCTGCCTAGCCACTCGGCCACGCGACCCTTTTTCAGGACTGCAAATATAACTCAATTTTTTCTTCCTTAATTGTAGAATTCACAGCCTTTAATGAGGTTTCAGACCAATTTTCATCACAATAAGCAAATGGGTATCACCAAATAATTTACATCCTTGGCTTTCCATTTTTATTTGATCTACAGATAGTTGTATCCTATCAAAATCGCTAAGTTTGGGCTCGCATGAGGGAGGGCTATATTTTTATTCTTTTAATCTGCATTTTGCTTAGCTGTAAGGAAAAGAAATCCTCTACGGAAAAGAAATTCGCTCCTAGTGATTGGTTTTATGCGCAGAGAGCTTTTCCTAATCATGCGATAGATTATGATGCATACCAAAGTGCTGCTAGATCTATCAAAAAGAATATCACTACAAGATCAAGCCAAGAAGGTTACAATGACCCTTGGCAAGCTGTCACTCCTAGAAATATTAATGGGCGTATCACAGATATCGAAATGCCCGCTGATAATGTAAATATTATTTATGCTGGTACTGCTTCAGGCGGAATCTTCAAATCCAGAGATAAGGGAAATTCCTGGGTCCCCATATTTGATGATGCCCTAAGTCTATCGGTTGGGGATATAGCATTAGCTCCATCTGATAATGATATTATCTATGTGGGAACTGGGGAAGCAAATGCTGGAGGTGGATCATTAGCATATGATGGTGTAGGTGTCTATAAGTCAAATGATGCTGGCCAATCATGGGAACATATTGGATTAAGTGATGTGGGTAGTATCGGTAAAGTAGTTGTTAACCCAAATGATCCTGATGAAGTTTACGTAGCTGCTATGGGAAGGTTGTTTGGTAATAATACTGAGCGTGGTGTTTATAAAACAATCGATGGTGGTGACAATTGGAGTCAGGTCTTATTTATCTCAGAAAATACTGGGGCTATTGATTTAGCGATCAACCCAAAAGATCCAAGAGAGGTCTATGCCGCTATGTGGCAGAGAGAAAGAAAATTATATGACAGGACTTATGGAGGCGAAAATTCTGGTATTTACAAATCTATAGATGCAGGTGCTACATGGCATGAACTCACTGAGGGAATCCCGCGAAACGCAACACAAAAAGGAAGAATAGGTATTGCTATCGCTCCAACTAATCCAGAAGTACTATATGCTATCTATGCAAAAACTAATGGCTCATTACAAGGAATGTATAAGACTATTAACGGAGGAGATCAGTGGTCTAGCTTAGATGACAGAGCGATAAGCGACGTCCCTTTCATGTGGTGGTTTGGAAAAGTTTTTGTCAACCCTACTGATGAAGACATGGCATATGCAACAAGCTTAGATATGTTTAGAACAAGAGATGGAGGTGCGTCTTGGTTTCCCATTTTTGAAGGAGCGCATGTAGATCATCATGCATTATTTGTACATCCATTAAATCCAGATCTAGTCGTGAATGGTAATGATGGAGGGATATACATCAGCGAAGATGGAGGAAGAAATTATCAGTTTAAAAACTACTTACCCAACCTACAGTTTTATACTTGCCATATAGATAACACTAATCCAGAAAGAATTTTTGGTGGAACTCAAGATAATGGTACACTCATGATGGCCGATGAAAACAGTGATTGGGAATTGATTTTTGGAGGGGATGGTTTCAGAGTATTGTCAGACCCAAATAATCCTAATATTATATTTGTTGAATTCCAAAATGGAAATATATCTCGCTCGAAAGATGGAGGCAACTCATTCACATCTATAAAACGTGGCACCACTGGTAAGACTAACTGGAATACACCTTATATCCTTGACCCAAATAATAGTGATGTAATTTACTATGGTACTGACCGAGTTTTCAAATCTAATGATCAAGGTGATAATTGGTCAACTATATCAAGTGTTATTCCTATAACGCAGGAAAGTGGGATTAATACTTTTGGAACTATCACAGCAATAAGCGTCTCACCTATCAACAATGATTACTTATATGCTGGGACAGATGACGGTGAAGTCAGCTTTATAAATCAAAAAGAAAATATAGAAACTAGTATCAATGCTGAGTTACCTCGACGCTGGGTTACTTCTATCGCTGCAGACCCGCATGATGCAGCAACGGTGTACATTACGCTCTCTGGGTTTAGGTATGATGAGGTAGGTGCACATGTTTTTAAGTCTGATAATCTTGGTGAGACTTGGACAGACATTTCTACTAGCCTTCCTGATATACCTGTTAATGATATTATCATAGACCCCATGGAAGCAGGCTTGCTTTACATTGCTACTGATGTAGGCGTCTATATTAGTTTTGATGATGGGGATAATTGGGAAGTGCTTGGAGAGGATTTACCATTAGTGCCTGTCACAGATATTGATCTACATGCTCCATCGCGCAAGCTTGCAGCGGCTACTTATGGAAGGTCTATCTTTACTTATTCGTTGCCTTTATCTACTTCAACACATGATAATTTTAATGAAGAGAATATTACTGTATATCCAAACCCAAGTTCAAATTACCTGACGATTTTTGGAATTAACGATAAGAAATTAATTTCAATATATAACTTGGAAGGAAAGAAAATATTAGCTCGGACACATGGTCCTGAGGAGAGAATAAATGTTTCAGAATTAAATCCTGGTGTTTACATTTTGAAAATTGGAGAAACAACTTTGCGATTTATAAAAACCTAAATTAAATTACCTCCTCTTCGGTGGTCTTCCTCCATTCCTTTTAGAGCCTCCAGAACGTCCTCCTGATCGACCATTAGATCTTCCGCCACCGCGACCTCTAAAGTTTGATTTTTTGCGGAAAGAAGTATTCCACTCAGGGCCATCTCCCATCTCAGGTGGTAGTTTAATTTTTACCACTTCTTTCTCTATCAGTGTTTCGATATCACTGAATTTTCTCATGTCATCCTCATTAATCAGCGTGATAGCTACTCCTGTAGTATCTGCTCTAGCAGTACGGCCAATCCTATGCACATAGTCCTCCGCATCATTGGGAACATCATAATTAATAACTAGATTAATGTCTTTGATATCTATACCTCTGCTGATCACATCAGTTGCTACAAGCACCCTTACTCTTTTTGATCTAAACCCGCGCAGTACTAGCTCTCGATCCTTTTGTTCTAGATCGGAAGAAATGGCTTCTGCTGGTATTTTCTTTTTCCTAAGCGCACTTACGATTGTGCTGATTTTCTTTTTAGTAGAACTAAAAATTAAAATCGATTTGTAATTTGGTTTATCAGCTATTAATCGAGTCAGCAACTCGGCTTTTTGATTTTCAAACACTAAATATGATGCTTGCAAAACTCCAGCTGCAGGTTTTGAAATCGCAATACTTATCTCATCAGGATCAGTAAGTATTTCTCTAGACAGTTGCTTAATCTTGTTAGGCATGGTTGCACTAAACATAAGGGTCTGTCTTTCTGCAGGAAGTTTTTTAATGATCCCTGTAATGTCTTCATAGAACCCGATGTCAAGCATTCGGTCCGCCTCATCTAGAATTAGATATTTGATAGTCTCTGATGGGAACACACCATTTGCCATGAAAGAAATCAACTTGCCTGGTGTAGCAACGATAATCTCTGTACCGTTTTTGAGGGCTCTGCGCTGCGCTTCCCAATCATGTCCGTCTCCACCACCATAGACTGCAGCAGACTCTACATTGGCATAGTAAGAGAAGCCCTGTATTTGCTGATCTATCTGTATGGCTAATTCTCTAGTAGGTACTAAGACCAACACTACAGTCTTACCCTCTGATTTATTAGCTAGCATACTGATGACAGGTAGTATAAATGCCCCTGTCTTACCAGTACCCGTCTGCGCACAAGCAAGTAGATCCTTACCATTTAAAATTTTGGGTATCGCTTGCTCTTGAATGGGCGTCGCTTTCTCAAATCCCATGTGCCCAAGCGCCTCTAAAATCGTTTCCTCTAGTCCTAGCTCCTTAAAAGTCATGTTGCGAAGTTAGATATTAAACTTGATACCTTGAGCAAGAGGCAATTCACGCCCATAATTAATGGTATTTGTCTGCCTGCGCATGTATGCTTTCCAAGAATCTGAGCCGCTTTCTCGGCCTCCACCAGTCTCTTTTTCACCACCGAATGCACCTCCTATCTCTGCCCCGCTAGTTCCAATATTAACATTTGCAATACCACAATCTGAACCTGCTACCGATAAGAACTGCTCCGCTTCTTGGAGATCCTGAGTCATGATAGCAGATGATAACCCTTGAGGTACACCATTCTGAATTGCTATCGCTTCATCCAAGGTCCTATACTTGAGTAAATAGAGAATAGGTGCGAATGTCTCATGCTGTACTATATCAAACTCATTTTTAGCTTCTGCAATGCATGGCATTACATAACATCCACTCTTGTAAGCTCGTCCTTTCATAACTCCATGCTTAGTTAGCATTTTACCTTTTGCAGCTTTCAATTGTTTGATAGCTTCAAGATAGTTTTCTACCGCATCATGATCTATTAGTGGGCCGACGTGATTTTTACTATTCAGTGGATTCCCAATTTTTAGTTGACCATAAGCCTTAACCAATGCCTTTTTTACTTTATCATAGATTGACTCATGTATTATCAATCTACGAGTGGTAGTACATCGCTGACCTGCTGTACCGACAGCTCCGAACACTGCGCCAGCAAGCACGATCTTGAGATCTGCTTGAGGGGTCACGATGATGGCATTATTCCCACCTAACTCCAAGAGTGATCTTCCTAATCGCTGGGCCACTTCTGCTCCCACAATCTTACCCATCCTAGTACTCCCTGTTGCTGAGACTAGTGGTACTCTTTTATCTTTTGTGAGATACTCACCTACTTTATAATCACCATTAATGATATTGCTAATTCCCTCTGGTAGGTTATTATCCTTTAATACTTTTTGTAAAATGTTATTACAGGCAACAGAGCATAAAGGTGTCTTCTCGCTTGGTTTCCAGATACATACATCTCCACAAACTAATGCGATCATCGCATTCCAAGACCAGACCGCTACTGGAAAATTAAATGCAGATATTATACCTACCACACCAAGAGGGTGCCACTGCTCGTACATCCTGTGTGATGGTCGCTCAGAGTGCATTGATAGTCCATAAAGTTGTCTAGATAAGCCTACTGCAAAATCACAAATGTCTATCATCTCTTGCACCTCACCATAGCCTTCTTGCAAGGACTTGCCCATTTCATAAGAGACTAATTTTCCTAAAGAGTCTTTATTGGCTCTCAAGGCATCTCCATATTGTCTTACTATCTCACCTCGTTTAGGGGCTGGGAATTTCCTCCACTCCACAAATGCTTTTTGGGCAGTCTTAAGTACGCTTTCATAGTTTCCTTTGCTTGTAATAGAAACCGCTCCTATCAATGATCCATCTACAGGAGAATATGACTCGATATATTTTTTACTCACAATACTTTTCTGGCCAGTCCATGTTCCAGCGTTTTTCTTTCTGAGTTTCAATTTTTTTAAGAAGTCTGTCTTCATAATTTCATTCTTTTAGAATTTTGAACAAAATTAATATTTAAAATCTATCAGCTTGATTACCTTTACAAATGGAAAATAAGCAAGCCTGCGTTTACTGCGCATCAAGCCCTCTCGTCGATCAAAAGTATTTTTCTGCAGCCGAAAAAATTGCTAAAATATTAGTTGAAGAAAATTACACTGTAATCTATGGTGGAGGTTCGCAAGGCCTCATGGGTGCTCTTGCTGACAAAGTGCTTGAGTTAAAAGGAAAAATTATCGGAGTCATTCCTGGTTTTATGAAAGAGGTGGAGTGGGATCATCCAGGTGTCAAAAACATGATCATCACAGAGGATATGGCAGAACGCAAGAAACGTTTTTTCGTTGGCACCGATGTAATCATAACCCTCCCTGGAGGATGTGGTACATTAGAAGAGCTATCAGAAGCAATTTCACTCAAGAAACTTTCTCAGATAAAAATGCCGATTGTTATTTTTAATCAAGATGGTTTTTATGATAATTTAATATCCTTGTTTAACACTTTCATATCTCAAAAATTTATGGGAGAAAATCATGCTGATCTTTTCACTGTTATCAATTCACCAGAAGAACTAAGATCCATACTAAGAAAACCTCAAGAAAGAACAGATTACGAATTGACAGATGCCTTAGTGAAATAGAAGAACACCAATAACGGATGCTAAAATCTTATTATCAAATAAAACAAATAGAAGCTGGTTGTGATGAAGCTGGTCGCGGGTGTCTTGCTGGACCAGTATTTGCAGCAGCGGTTATTCTCCCTAAGAACTTTAAACACCCTCTTCTAAATGACTCTAAGCTGCTTAACAAACAGACCAGAGACGAACTAAGGATAGTAGTAGAGAAAGAAGCACTTTCATGGTCGGTTGCCAAAATCACGCCTAAGGTGATCGATAATATCAACATCCTTAATGCATCTTTCAAAGCTATGCACCATGCTATCAAAGGATTAAATATCACTCCAGAGCTATTACTGATAGATGGCAACAGATTTAATCCATATAAAAAGATCGACTATCAATGTATCATCAAAGGGGATAGCAAGTTCGCGTCTATTGCTGCGGCATCCATTCTGGCAAAGACTCACAGAGATGAGTATATGCTCAAGAAGCATAGAAAATTTCCTCAGTATGCTTGGGACACCAACAAAGGTTATCCTACTGTAGAGCATAGAACTGCTTTAATGAAGCATGGGATTACCCCTCTTCATCGAAAAACTTTTAATCTTTCTATGCAGGGGATTGTCGATTTTAAGAAAGCAAAGGCTAAGTCAAAAAAGGATTAGACATTTTCTCCCTTCCTATAGTAGTAGATGGCCCATGGCCAGAATATACTGTCACATCTTCAGGTAACACTAACAATTTCTCTTTAATATTCTTGATGAGCAAGTCGTAATTCCCTCCAGGCAAATCGGTCCGTCCTATACTCCCTTGAAATAGCGCATCGCCTGCGATTAAAATTTTATCTGCTTCACAATAAAAACAAAGGCTAGCAGGGGAATGCCCTGGTGTGAAGATTGTCTTCAATACCGATTCACCAAAAGTATAGTCCGTATCTTCTTTGATGAATTTCCCGATTGAGGGTGAACCTTCGTAAGGAATACCGTACATATTACTTACTGTTTCGCAAGTACCAAGTACTTGTGCTTCCCCTTCGTGAGCTTCTAATTGTAGGTCATATTTTTCTGCAATAAACTTATTACCCAAAACATGATCTATGTGACAATGTGTATTGACAAGTTTTGTGGGCTTAAGGTTGTTGTCCTCTATAAACTTTACTAGCGTTTCCCTTTCCTCATCATTATTACAACCAGGATCTAAGACAACACATTCAAGAGAATTATCATATAAAATATAAGTGTTCTCTTGAAATGCATTAAACGTGAATTGTGCGACCTTCATGTGGTGTTTTTTTATTGAGTATGTAACTGCAAATGATATTCAAAAAGCTTAACCTTAATTATGCATTAGCATTATATGAGCATAACAGACGATTGATTAATTATACTCACTAAACAGAAAACTAATCACCTAGAAATCAATGTCTGGGTTAACCCTGACAAATCTTTAATATTCAAGGATTTAGTCGTCTTAACAAGATAAATTCTTCAATACAAATCGATAATTTGGATTAAATTAAGCTCACAAAAATACTTTAGCCTGATAAATGAATAGAATTTACTCCCTCTTATTTTTAGTCTTTTTGTTGCCTTTTGCTATTCAGGGGCAAAGTATACAGACGGAGTTTGGCAAGAATCGGGTACAATATCATGACGACTTTAAAAAGTGGTGGTCTTATGAAACT
>CALFUQ010000378.1 GCA_937929885.1 uncultured Saprospiraceae bacterium | reverse complement strand
AGATATGATGAATTAGGAAGTATAAAAATACCGACCCTTATTGTTCATGGGAAGAGAGATCCTTTAGTGAAATTTGAACATGCCAAGAAATATGCGCCAATGATTCCTCATGCTAAAACACTTTATCTAAATAAAATGGGGCATGATCTACCTAGCGAGCTTAATCATCAAATAACTAATGCTATTCTGTCTCTGATCTCTGAAGACTTGCTCGTCGCATAATATTAATTATTCTCCACTTACCTCAATTAAATAAATGATAAATAAGAAAGTATTCGATAAGTTTTGTGATAGTTATGTGAGTAATCTTGAGCATAGAGATGAAGCGCATCTTTTATCCTGGGAGGTCCAAAAAAACTTCCAAGATAACTGGGATATAGAAGAGCTTGATTTCGCCGCGATGTTTGATAGGAGTATCCATAGTAATGTGTCGGTGAGGTTATGGAAGCGTGATGGATATTTCCCGAAAGAAATGATGTTAGAGTTTATAGGTTTAGATAAAGAGTTTTCTAGGTCTATGTTTAGAGATTTGTTTGATGAGAATAAAGATATCGATGGGAGAGTAAGAAGGTTTGTCTATCACTGTGACATCTTCTTAGAAGAATTAAAAAAGAGGCAAAGCCAAGCGGCAGCTCATTTTCATGGAGATTTGTTTATGCCTAGCCTTTATTTAGCGCTTAGGTACCCTGAAAATTACACGACTTATAGTTATGGCTTATTTAGAGCTTTTATGGAAAAACTTGAAGCTAAGAATTTACCAATAGTAGATGATGTAGAGCGCTACTTCAAGGTTATGAAGGTCATTCAAAAACTAATATTGCAAAATGATGACTTAGCGCCAAAGCTAGAAGAGTGGATCAAGGAAGATATATATTATCAATCCCCAAGTTTGTTTCTTGCTCAGGATTTTGAACATTATGTTCTATCTTGTTAATGAACAATTAACCTAGGTTTTCTATGGCAAAAAAAGATCTTTGGTATCTATTCCTTCAGATTATACCAGTAATGGTAGGTGTCTATCTAGGATTCTGGTTAAGTGAGCGAGGTGAGCAAAAACACCTAAATGAAAAGGTGAATAAACTAGAAACACTGCTAATAAGTGAAATAGAATCTAATAAAGATGAAGTAACTAAGAAGCTCAGCTATCATGAAACACTTATAGACTCTCTGAGGTATATAATGAGTGCTGATACAAAAGATGAGCGCTACAAAAGGTTTAATAATTATACCCTTAGAGGACTCCAACCTCCTTCACTTAAAGATGCTGCATATCATTCTGCCATCCAAACTGGATTAGTGACAAATTTTGAACTAGAAGAAGTAGCGTTGTTGAATGAGATTAATACTGAGCAAGAAAGTTTGGAAAAATATGCTGATGCTGTTCTATCTGCATTATTAACAAATGGAACATTTGAGCGAGCGGGTTTTGAAAAAATGATAGGTGGTATGTTATTGAATCTCAACGATATCACAGCATATGAAAATCGACTACTGAGATATTATAATTCAGCTTTAGAAGAGGTGAACTAGGTTATTTATTCTCCCAGATAATCTCCAACTCCTGCGCTACATCAAAAAAAAGATCTCCATTACAATCTTGGAATCCACCAAAACCGCCAAGAAAGCAAACTTCAGAGCAGTCTTCTAATACAACATCTGTACCTCCATCGGATATACAGATACCCTGAGTGAAAGCATAAACCTCTTGGTTTTGGAATTCATATTTTATTATAGTGGCATTCTCACAAGTAGCTTGATCTACTTTAAATAAATCAATTTTTTCAGTAAGGCAGTTAGCTTCCTCTTTCATCTCTGGTTCGCTATCGCACGATATCAGCACTATTCCAAGGAAGATGAATGTTAATATGAGTATGTGTTTCATGATTTCTGTTTGATACTATTATAAGTCTAACGATTGATTTCTATATCTGTTCACAGAGGTATAGTTAATAGGTACTCGGGAATGTCGTCTGTAACCATTAATAGGCTTAATTTCTGCATTTAGCTTATCTTAGGATTATGATGTTAAAGTTTACCACTTTCGTATTCGCCGTATTGATGTTTACTAATGCTGTTTCGCAAGTAGACATTGCAGAGAGATCTGCAGTTTATGGCGGTCCTGCTGTTGATCAAGCAAAACAAATTTGTGAGAAGACTTTCAATAAACAAAAGTATCCCGGGCTTGCAGTTGCCGTTTCCCACAAGGGGCAAACCATTTTATCTCAAGGGTGGGGCTATTCAAATATTGAAAGTGAAAAGCCAATTGATCCTGAGACTACTATGTTTAGAATAGGAAGTATCTCCAAGACACTTACAACTGCAGGATTGCAACTACTTGTACAAGAAGGCAAAATTGATCTTGATGAAAATGTGAGAACATATGTCAGATACTTCCCCGAAAAAGAATATCCATTAATTGTGAGACAGGTTGCTGGCCATATTGCAGGAGTAAGGCATTATAAAAGTCCGTATGAGATGATGAGTAATGTATATTACCCAACGGTAAAAGGAGGGATGCATATTTTTATGGATGATCCGCTTCTGTTTAAACCAGGCGAAAAGTATTCCTATAGCAGCTATGGCTGGAATCTTATTAGTGCTGTTATTGAAGGAGGGTCTGAGGAAGCCTTTTTAGTGTTTATGCAGAGGAGGGTGTTCGATGCGTTTGATATGCAAGACACGCAAGAAGAAATAAGAGCAAACTTGCCAGAAGAAATTGTAAGCTTCTATGTGAAAGATTTAAACCGCAAAAATGTTCTTGCCCCTGATGTAGACAACAGTTATAAATGGGCAGGTGGAGGATTTATATCTACTGCGAAAGATTTGCTTAAGTTCTCTCATCAAATACATCATTCCGACTTAATAGATCAGGACTTGCTCAAGGAATTCCAAACACCTCTCACGCTTAATAATGGTAAAAAAACTAATTATGGATTAGGCTGGGCTACTAATGTCGATAAAAAAGGACGTAGATGGGTAGGACATAGTGGTGGTTCAGTAGGTGGTACCAGTATGTACTTGTATTATCCTGATTATGACCTAGCCGTAGTCACTCTAGTTAATCTTTCATCGGCTAAGATGGATCAGCTAGCATGGAAGGTTGCGGAACAGTTTTTAACCCATTTAGATGGAGATGAATAAATCAATTATGGATTTAAACTATGTTGAGGAAGTAAAAACTTGGATAGAACGATTTGTAATTGGCTTTAATCTTTGTCCTTTTGCCAAACAACCTTTCGATGCAGATAAGATAAAATATCTAGTGGCTGATTTAGAAGGTGATATATCTCTACTATCAGTTTTTGAAAAAGAACTAAAATCCTTAGAGGAAAATAATTATGCTACTACGGTTATAATTATACCAACTAAAGATTTATCGTTTAGAAATTACTTAGATCTCTTTGAGCTGTGTGAAGCTTCTCTTTTAAAACTAGAGTTAGAAGATAGATTTCAATTAGCAAGCTTTCATCCTGATTACCAATTTGCAGACTCTAAATCAACAGATCAAAGTAATTATACCAATCGGTCTCCATACCCTCTGATTCACATTTTAAGGGCTGATGAACTTGAGAAGGCTATACAGTCTTATGGAGATACTTCTAAAATTTATAAGCGAAACATAGAGTTGTTAAATAAAATGTCGAAGGAAGAACTTGATAAATATTATGCTTAAGTCTATCAAAGTAAGTAGGTTGTTAGGGGTGAGTTATTTGTTTTTGCTTATTCTGAATTCTTGTGAGAGTGTACCTGAGTGTAATACTCCAAATGTGGAATTAGAAGTTACGGACACTAGATCGGGGCGGAGTGAGGGTGTTATTGAGATGACAAGCGACTTAGGGATTAACTATAATTATGCTTGGGATGGAGGAGGTGTTGATGTCAGTATTGATGGCTTAGCGCCAGGTAGATATTGTGTTACGATTACTCAAGTAGACTCTCCTGATTGTCAAACTACTATTTGCCAAGAAGTGCAATCTAAGGAAGATGTAGGAGGTAAGGATCTAGATGACGGCACTACTAAAATTTTATTTATTGGTAACAGTCATACTTTTTATAATAATTTGCCCACTACTGTAAGTAGAATACTTGATGACAGTAAGTTGCCCAAGCCAATAATTGTAAAAAACATAACACCAGGTGGATGGAGATTCGAACAGCATGCTGAGGATCAACGGACCATTGAAATGATAAAATCTGATAATTGGGATTTTGTGGTTTTACAAGAGAATGCAAGTTATGCTAGCTACGTAAAGCGTAGAGCAGAAGAGCTAGTGTATCCTTTTGCTGAAATTCTATTTGATCAGGTAATAGATAATAATCCTGATACCGAGATTATTCTCTACATGACACATGCTTACGAAGATGGATTAGATGACTGCGAATCGAACCCAACTGGTTGCTCATACGAGCTTATGCAAAATGAAATAAGGAGAAATTATTTGCACATGGGCGAGCTAATAGAATCTCAAATAGCCCCTGCTGGGATATTGTGGAAGATTATTTTATCTAAAAACGAATCTCTAAATCTTTTTGCTGATGATAAAATTCACCCTAGTCGAGAAGGTTCGCAAATTTCTGCTGCTACAGTAGCTACCATAATTTCAATGGAGAGATTAAAAGTAGAAGTGCTAGATCCATTTTTGTTTGATCAAAGTGAATCCATTCTAATCACCGACGTCATTAATCAAGCCTTATTCGATGGAGATCCAGACTGGAAATTGTTTTAAATCAGTCGAAACTTAAGAAGTAGTACTTAGCAAATAGGATATATTTTTACCCTTAAGCTCCGTCATTAAATTCTGAAGAATGTAAGTAGTTTCCGTATTGATTGTTTCAAACTCATCTAAGAGAATTTGACAAGTTTTATTAGAGTAAATAATATCCTTGATAAAACCAGTAAAAAGTAGAGATTCAGTCATTTCTCGAGTAGTCTCACTAAGTTTTAAATTATTCAAAGTTTCCATTCTGTTTTTGTTTGTTAGGTCAAAAGTAAGATCGAAAAGAGTCGTTTTTACAAGCTTTTAGCCTAATGGTTTATATCATTCGTTATTCGGTAAGAAGTCTACGCTTTTTAGCATAAGTACCTTTAAAAGGTCGCATTAAGACTTCTATGACACAATTATATAAATATATGTTTAGAGATATATGTAATTGCATATAAATGTTATATATTACATTTTATATTAATATGTAAGTACTATGAAAATCAGCATGAAACCTATATTTTCTTTCATTTTATTAACACTCGCCTTTTCATTATCTGCTCAGCAATCTACCCCAGCTGTCTTTGCTAACATTGAGTTAAAGGACAATCATAAATTATTGAAATCAGCTAAGAGCAGCAAAAAGGCACTAGCCATAGATTTGGATTATTTAGATAGGAATGCTCAGACAGAGCTAACTTTTAATGTCACCGCTAAAGAAGCGATCAACATTAAATTCGAGAAAGTATCAATTAGTTACAATTCGAATCTTCGCGTCTACAAAGGACATCAGTCAAGTCTAGAGTTGTTGAATGTTGATCCGATTGACGACGCAATACTTGTACATAATACTTCCACAGGTAAGATGGTATCTATCATAGAAGATGTAGATAAGTACTATTTGATTTTGCCGACTAATGAAGGAAGGGCATATCGAATTATAGAAAATAACAAAGCAGATTTAGACTGTAGAGTAGTCAATACATTACTTAAGAATAATAGTGCAGCGAATGATGATTGTAGTTTTTGTCTTGAGCAAAATGCAAATGGAACATTTGTTACTGATGTATTTGTAGCATTCACAGAAGCATCTGCAGCGATGGCTGGCGATAGCGATGCTTTTGCAGCGGCGATGGTAGAATCTGTAAATGCAGGGTTAATCAATTCTGATGTAGAGGAGATGACACTCAGGCTCGTAGGTGTAGGTATCACTGATAACAATCCTGGGCTGGTCAGAGATGTATTAAGCGATGTCTTAGTTTGGTTTGAAGATGAATTAAATGAGACTGGAGCAGATATAGTAGCGGCATTTATAAATCTGACAGGAGCAGATGGTGAAGCTGGCGCATGGGGCCAACAACCAGGTAGAATAAGTGCAAATAATATTATTAGACCTCTTTCATTTAGGCATGAGATAGGTCATAACTTTGGAGGGGCTCATTGTAATCCTGATAATCTCGTGACTAATTATGGTAATGGATTTAACAATGGGAATACAAGTACTCACTTATGTGGTAACGGGGCTAACTACTTCTCTAATCCTGATATTACAGATAGTAATGGTGATCCATTAGGGGAAGACGGAAAGGCAGATATGGCGAGACTAATAAGGGAGCAAGCTTCATTTATGAGTAGTTATAGGTTGCATACAATTCCTTTTGATGAAGGTGACGAAAATCTAGATGCTGATCGGGATGGACTCTGTGTTGAGATAGATTGTGATGATAATGATGCTAGTGTAGGCGCAGAATGTAGAGATCAGAATTTTAAATCTTCTTACGAAAATACTCAGAACGGTAATAGTGCGATTGTCAGAGATGGTATTGCATTATCAGGTGCTGAAGAGATGACGATAACTGCATGGATTAAGCCAGCTTCTAATTTTGGAGTTAATGAAGTAGCAGGGATTGCTATGGGGGAGTCAGAAGGGCTTGTGACAGGCATTAACATCAGTAATGGTAAGCTGGGCGCATATGTAAATAACAAGCCATGGGAGAGTAACTTTGAAGTGCCTGCTAATGAGTGGAGTCATGTTGCGTTGCTCTTAAGAAGAGGAGAAGCTAATTTATGTTTGAATGGCAATTGTGATCAAATAGATATAGCACTCGAGTCATACAGTTTAAATGAGCAGTTTGTTATAGGACAAATGCAGATGAATACAGGAAGGACATTCCTAGGTAAAATCGATGAAGTTACTGTGCTAAATACAATAGGAACTCTTGATGATCTCAGATCTAATAGACATTTAGTAAGAGATGAGAGCAATCTAGATAATGTTGTAAGCTACTTTGATTTTGATGAGCCTTTAGGTCCAGCCAAAGATATGATCACGCAAGCTAATGCTACGCTTACAGGTTGCAGTAGGTCTGCTGAGAATGCACCAGTAGGAGAGGGTGTAAGTGAAGGGAAATCGAGCCTAGAGAATGAAAAATATATCTATGAATCAGCTGGTGTTACTTTTTCTTTTACAGATGAAACGACTCCAGCAGGTGAAATCTATGTGACTAAGCTCAATGCACCTGATAATATAAATCCAGTCGAAGAAAACGCAGCAGATGTATATTGGATTATAAATTATTATCCAACGGGTGAAAAGCTAACTACAACAACATCAATTACATTGTTTGATAACTCTATCTCAGATGGAGTTAAATCCTTGTATAACAGAGCTGATAATGCAGTAACTGATAACTGGATTTCAATTTCAAGTACTGGTACAGCGGTTGATAATATAGTTGACTTTGATCAAATAGAATTTGCTGATTATGGTCAGTACTTCTTAGGTCAAGGACTATTAGATGCAGATGGAGATAGCTTCACAGCAGATGTAGACTGCAATGATAATGATGCATCAATCAATCCTGGAGCGGAAGAAATAATCAACAATGATATAGATGAAAACTGTGATGGTATGACTGTAGTAGTAGATGCTGATAATGATGGAGCTAACTCAGACATAGATTGTGATGATGAAGATGCTTCTATTAGCCCTCTCAATGCAGAGATTCCTAACAACGACATAGATGAAAACTGTGATGGATTAGTTTTCATGCAAGATGCAGAGTTGTATGGGAGTTATTGTGCGCCTACCAGAGCAGATAGTTTTGGATTTATTACTTGGGTGCAGTTTGGAGATATCGCTAATCAATCTGATGATGCCACTAGTGAGTCAGGCGTTTCTGATTTTACAAGTATATCTACGGTATTAGTTACAGGAAGTACGGTTAATCTGAGTGTAAATTCTTTCTTAGATTTTGATGAGACACAAGTGTTGTCTGCGTGGATAGATTGGAATGGTGACGGAGAGTTTGCTGATGATGAATTGGTTTTTAGTGGGCAGACTGATTTTGAGACATGGAGGTCAGATGTC
>CALFUQ010000377.1 GCA_937929885.1 uncultured Saprospiraceae bacterium | reverse complement strand
TGAGCATCGTTTTCTAGGATCAACATATCTAGACTGATTTCAGGGTGCTTACCCATATAGGCTTTAACAATCTGCCACCCCATATAGTTCGCAATTCTGCCTGGCGCTTCAGGCGGCATTCCTGGAGAGTCAGGACCAGGGTTTATGTATTTGTTGAGCTTTCTTAAGTTAGTCTCATAGAATAAATCTTGATCAAAAAAGAAGGACCATATCTTTAATTGATTTGATTCAGCCCAAGCTAATTGGGCCTTAGAGTATTCCATGATCACAGTGTCTGAAGCGGTTGGTAGTAGTTGATCTAGAATGTATATTTTTTTGCCATTGTTGATCATATGTGCTACTAGATTGTTGGACGCGGGAGGTGGTATTTTGTCTTCGATCCACATTTCTAATGACTTCTTTACAATGTGATCTTTATTAAAACTTCTCGTTTGGTAATCTGAGTAAGAAGGGTTTTTAGGATCAATTTTCTTGTAGGGGTAATCTTCACCTAGGAAAAAATCAAGCCCAACCCCTAGTGCTTCTCCCTCTTCATCTTCTAATAAAAATCGTTGATAAGCAAATCCTGAGATAAGTGTATAAATGTTAGGAGGTTTTAAACCTGGTAGATAGTGTCTAGCATATTTAAATGCCTCTTCGAATTCTGATTTCAGCTTTGATTTATCAAACACAAGATCAACAGTGTCTTGCAAGCTTTTAAGTGTTGGATCAGATAGTATCTCGGTCAGGATTTTAATAGAATTATTTCCAGTAGAATCTTGAATGGGTAGGATAGATTCAAAGTACAGTTTAGTGAATGCAGGATGCTTTTTAGCTGTAGCTTTTAAATCCTTTTCTAAGTCATTGATATCTAAACTAAATAGTGCTTTATCAAACTCTATGAATTTGAAATCTATATCTGATTGATCAATATCAGGAAGATCTTGCTGGTCGTTTTTACAGCCTAAGATTAATAGAAAGCTTAAAGTTATGAGGTATAGTTTCCTTATGGACATATATTACTTAGTGAATACTTATTCGCGTTCATAACAAGATTGGTTTAGTAAAAATTGTGCTTCATTTTAAATAACTAATACATTAGCAAAAATTTTAAAGTATTCACTATGGCAATGGAAGGAGTTAATAAAAAACAACTAGAAAAATTTATCAAAGCAGCCCTAAAAGAAGATGTAGGCGATGGAGATCATACTTCACTCGCTTGTATCCCGTCAAAGAAGAAAGATACTGCTAAGCTATTAGTGAAAGATGATGGAGTTCTTGCAGGTGTTGATTTAGCTCGAATGGTATTTAAGCAGCTAGATCCCAAGAGCAAGTTTAAGGTTTTTATCAACGATGGAGCAAATGTAAAATATGGGGATATTGCTTTCGAGGTGACTTGTAATGCTCAGGCCTTATTAAAAGGAGAGCGCTTAGCTTTAAACGCAATGCAACGTATGAGTGGAATAGCCACACTTAGTAGAAAATTTAGAGACCGAACTAAAGGCACTAACGTTAAAATATTGGACACTAGAAAAACTACGCCGCTTTTAAGATTCTTAGAGAAATGGGCAGTTAGGATTGGGGGAAGCCATAACTATAGGGATGGACTTTACGATTGGATTATGATTAAGGATAATCATATCGATGCTTGTGGTAGTATCACTAAAGCAGTAAAGCGAGTGCATAAGTATTTTAAGAAGACTAAGAAGAAATTAGGTATAACCGTAGAGGTAAGGAATCTTAAAGAGTTAGCAGAAGTTATGAAGGTAGGCGGAGTAACCAGAATCATGCTTGATAACTTTGAGTTAAGCAAACTTAAGAAGGCAGTAAAAATAGTAGGAGATAAATTTGAAACCGAGGCATCTGGCGGTGTAACGCTTAAAACCGTAAAGGCTATATCACGCACAGGTGTAGATTATATATCTGTTGGAGCTCTAACACACTCCGCTGGATGCCTCGATCTAAGTCTAAAAGTTGTTCGTCCTTGACATTCATCGTCAGGATAAAATCCTGACAATTATTGTCGGACCAAATAGACTATTTAGGATAAGTAATTATCAGAAAACTGAGTAATGCTCCGAAAAAAACGAGCGCCATCCAAAAGCGCACGTCCGTGTACATGCTTTCGTTTCGCCGTAGCATAAAAAATGAGTTTTGGTTTTGGAATAATTTCTTTTCATGTCAACTGTAACTTTTTATAGGTTGAAGAAAAGTTGTTCGTCAAAAGCTTTCTTTTGACTTACACTGTATATGAATTAATGAGTACGGCTTTCAGTGTACTTACCATATGCCAAGTTTTATACCATCACATTTTTATCTAATACGAATACTATCACTTTAAGTTTACATTAAAAACCGTGTAAATCTCATAGTATGATTATACTAAGTATTGACATCTGATTAACAGCGCCTTTCATATTGGACATATAGTTTATATGGTTAATAGGCATTGAAACCCAATCCAAAAAATACCCTAAAACTTTAGATTACTGTAAGGCTAGTAGTTTGTTGATTTGCTTGATAAAGGTGGGCCCTTGATAAATAAAGCCAGTATAAATCTGAACCAGAGAGGCCCCAGCATTGATTTTGTCTAGTGCATCCTGAGGAGAATTGATGCCTCCTACACCGATAATCGGTAGTTTGCCACCAGATTTTTTAGAGATGAGTTGGATGACTTCTGTTGCTCTTGTAGTTAATGGAGCACCACTTAACCCACCATTGCCTATGGTTGCAACTCTTTCTGATGATTCTTGAAGTCCTTCTCTTGAGATTGTGGTATTAGTGGCGATAATACCATGGAGTTTGGTCTCTTCTATTACTTCTATAATTTCTTCTATTTGAGTATCAGTTAAGTCGGGAGCTATTTTTAGGAAAATAGGTCTTTGTGTGTTCTTAGCATTGTTTAGTGTAACTAAGCTAGATAAGATTTCAGTGAGGGGCCCACGTTCTTGCAACGCTCTTAAATTCGGAGTGTTCGGAGAGCTAACATTGACTACGAAGTAATCTACATAAGGGTGCAGCCTCTCGAAACATATCTTATAGTCATCTACAGCATTTTCATTAGGGGTGTCTTTATTCTTGCCAATGTTGCCACCGATAATTAGTCCTTCTTTATTAAATGTTTTTAATCTGTCTACTAAGGCATCTACACCGTCATTATTAAATCCCATCCTATTGATTAGTGCCTGATCTTTAGATAGTCTAAACATACGAGGCTGAGGGTTACCCGCTTGAGGGCGTGGAGTTACTGTACCAATTTCTATAAACCCAAATCCTAACTTTGACATGGGCTTAATATACTTACCATCTTTATCAAAGCCTGCTGCTAGACCCACGGGGTTTGGGAAAGTAAGATCGAATAAATTCTTTTGAAGCTTTTTGTTTTCGTAGGCAAAAATCCCTTTAATTAAATTGCCTAATAAAGGGATAGAAGATATAATGGAAAACGTCTTCACGGTAAAGTGATGAGCTTTCTCAGGTGTCATTAAAAATAATATACTTCTTAGTAGGGGGTACAATGAATATTACTTGATCTCTTTTTTTAGTTGATCAAGATTACGTACTAGCAATCTCTTACGATTAAAGGTAAGCAAATTATCAGTTCGCAATTCATTAAGCACTGTGGTGACTGTTTGTCTTGATGTAGCTGTTAAGTTTGCTATTTCTTGATGAGTAATAAATTTTCTTACTACCCATTCGTAGCCTACTCTTTGACCTTTATTCTCAGCTAGGTCTACTATGAACTCTACAATTCTACTCCTAGAATCTTTAAATACTAATGACTCTAATCTTGACTCCATCTGGAGTACTCTAGAGCCCATCATCTTCATAAAGAAAAGACTTAGTTTGCTATGATCTTTCATAAGATCTTTCATCTCATCTACTGTTAGGATACAACAACTTGTATCTTCCATGACGTAAGCAAAGTCACGTCTAGTGCTTTCTCCAATTATAGATAACTCCCCGAATATCTCTCCTTCACTAATTATAGCCTTCGTAACCTCTTTGCCTGATGCACCGAAAGTGCCAATCTTGACTCTTCCTTGAGTTATAAAATAAATCTTATCTGAACTTTGATCTGGTAAGTAGATGTACTTACCTTTTTCAAAATTTTTATGTACATGTGAATCTTCCACAGTACCCATTTTATTAGGGCAAAAGATTCCTTTGACATCAATATTTTCTAGAAACCAGAGGGTTTGTTCTTGCATGGTTGAGGATTTCGCGATTCTATATGATACATAACGTCTTATAAGACGAATTAATTGACACTATCAACTAAAAACAACCACAATTTTATTTTTGTTTAACTATCGATCTTTAGATTGAATCGATCAATCATATCCTTTAATAACGGATTTGCTTTAGCAAGGACTTCGTATTTCTCTTTATCTGATAGAAATTTCTTAGGTTTTTCTACTTCTATGTCAGGAAATACGGACTTGTCAATTGTTAACTTTAACTCTAGTTCTGGTACTTTAAATTCTTTCCTTATTAGGTTTATTAGTTGTGTTTCTTGCAAAAAGATATCCTTGGACAGCTGATTAGGCACCTTAATTGCTAAGATTTGATTGTCAAGTGATTTGACTGTTTTGGACATGGCATTTGCAATAGAGGGTGATGTAACCTTGCTCAGATATTTAGCATAAAGCTTCTCTATTCCCTCTATGGTTAATTCAGGAGCTGCTTCTTTTTCAATTTTTGATGCTTCACTGATCTTACTGAGAATACTGTCTATGTTTCCTAGAGTAGGAGTGTTTTGCATGGTTGTATTATCTACAGCCCTGCTAGATGTTTCTTCGTTGCTTGTCGAAGTATTATTTTCTTTTTTTAATACTGCAGTCGTGGAGTCGGTATCAGTTTTTTTTGGCGTTTGTACTTCTGCGTTGATAATAGTTTCCTCTTCTTTTTTAGATTCTATTAAATCTGGTTTTACTGTGATAGGAGGATTTGATGTTTGGGTGCTTCCCTTCGTTGCTGGTAGATCTTTTTTTAGGTCAGGGCTTTTTTTTTCAGTTGTTGTGGTTGGAGGGACATTCTTAATTCGCCCTAGGTAACATAGTTTAAGAAGCGCTATCTCGATATGTAATCTTTGATTTTTTGCTCTGGGGTAACTTAGATCAGCTTTATTGATGATATCTAGTCCTGATAGAATATTTGAAGACTTAAAGAGATTAGCTTGATTGATATATCGCTCTTTTAATTTCTCTGATACTTGTAGCAATTTATGAGTGAGTTGATCCTTACAGATTAATAAGTTTCTAAGATGTTCTCCAAGGCCATTTATAAAATGATCTCCTTCAAAACCATTTTTTAGCACTTCATCAAAAGTCAACAGAGTCTCGGCATCATCTTCTTTAAGGATGGCATCAGTCGTCTTAAAGAAATATTCATAGTCTAGAAGATTTAGTTGGTCTACTACATCTTGTCTAGTTACATCCTTGTCGTTAGAATTGACAATCCTATCAAAAATCGAGAGTGCGTCTCTCATAGCCCCGTCAGCCTTCTCAGCAATTAGATGTAGCGCATCTTCCTCTACTTTTATTTTTTCATCCTTAGCGATCTTATCCATCTGAGTAATCATCTCAGAGATCTGTATTCTCTTAAAATCAAAAATCTGACATCGAGAAAGAATGGTAGGTATAATCTTATGCTTCTCAGTGGTAGCTAAAATAAAGATTGCGTATGGAGGTGGCTCTTCCAACGTTTTTAAGAATGCATTGAATGCTGCAGAAGAAAGCATATGAACCTCATCTATGATAAACACTTTATAAGTGCCTACCTGAGGAGGAATCCGTACTTGATCAACAAGGTTCCTAATATTATCTACGCTGTTATTAGATGCAGCATCTAACTCAAAGATATTTAATGCTATATCGATCTGCATGTCAGCATAACTACCATCCTTAACAGCCGATTTAGGATCAGGAGCATTAATCACCTTAGCTAGAATCCTAGCGCAAGTAGTTTTACCCACTCCTCTAGGTCCAGTAAACAAGAAAGCATGAGCTAATTTATCTGATAAAATAGCGGTCTTCAATGTATCAGTGATATGCGACTGACCATACACATCCTCAAATTTCTGAGGTCTATATTTCCTTGCTGATACTACGAATGACATGTTGATTGCAAGATAATCTTTAAATGATTTGATGAAGGATAAAATAAACTTAATAAGCCATAAGATATTTTATTTATATCTAAACTAGTGATTAATAATGCTTAACATATGATAGTATTTCATCAATCAAAATTTACCTCAAATCGTAAATCAAATAGTTAGAAGTGTCGTCTTGATATACATTGTTAAATTCTATATTAGTTTTTTATCAATACGTAAGAAATACCAATCTGATGATAATATCTAATTTTAAACAGTTAATAAAATTCAGTGTATTAACACTTTGCTTAATTGCAACGGTGAATTTTGTAAATGCCCAACAGGTGGATGAAAGACCAGCGCCGAGGCAATCTATGAAACTTACCCAAGATCAAATTAAAGTCTTAGATCAAGTACCTTTTTATATTGTTGAATATGACGGCTCAGTAGAGGCTATGGGAAGATTAGAGCAAGCTCTCAATCAAGGAGTAGGCACGATAAGACATCGATACCAAACTATACCTTATGTGGCAATCAAAATTGATGCGCCAGAATTTGAGGCTGCAGAGTTAGAACTTATTCCAGGTATTATTGCATGCTCAAAAGATGGCTATAGTGTTCAGAACCTTACCGAATCTCATGCACAAACTCAAGCACTACTAGCTCAAGAGAAAGGAGGTACTGGTGAAGGTTGTGGTATAGCAATTTTAGATAGCGGTATTGATGATCGTCATTGTATGTTTGATGGGAAGCTGACTCGTGGTTCTGCTTGCTTTAGTACGGACTTTACATTCCCAGGTTTTTTTACATCTATTAATACATGTCCTAGGGGAATTGATGGTAGTACCACAGACCCTACATTAGCAAACTCTTATGAAGTAGTTCAGTTTTTTCCTGATCATGGATCAAATGTAGCGGGAATTGCAGCAGGTGCTCCTTGTCAGGTAGCAAATTTAAGTTTGAATCCACCAGCTTTTGATGCTAATCCAGGAGGAGTTGCATCAGGTGCTCATATAATACCAGTTAATGTATTTTCTGAGTTTTCTGGATTCTTTAACGGTGCACTATCTTATACTAGTGACCAGATAGCAGGATTAGATTACTTATTAGCAAATAAGGATGCCCTTGATCTATGTGCAGTTAATATGAGTTTAGGTGGTGGTGGCCCAGAAGCTACGCCTTGTGCCGATGGTGCAAGACAAGCTGTGATAGACGCTCTTACTTCTGCAGGAGTTGCTGTGGTAATTGCTACAGGTAACGATGGTTTTAACAATGGGGTTAGTTTTCCCGCTTGTATTCAAAGTGCTATTGCAGTAGGTGCCGTTGATGATGCAGGTGCTAGAGCTGGTTTTAGTAATCACTTGGATGGAATGGTTGACTTATTTGCACCAGGAGTAAATGTCAATTCTGCGATCTCTAATTTAACGGTGAATCCTTTTCCTTTTAGTTTTACTGCTGATTTTACTGGGACATCTATGGCTACTCCAACTGTAGCAGGAGCTTTCGCTATATTAAAAGCAAGACATCCAGATGCAACGGTAGCAACTATGTTAAACGCATTGCAACAGACAGGTGCTCCAGTTCCAGGGTTTAGCACTCCATCAATAAGAATTTTAGATGCTTGCTTATTTTTAGATGCACAATTAAATCCAGTCCCTACAATGGGAGAATGGGGACTGATGTCACTAGGCTTATTACTATTGATTGTAGGAGTAGTGACAATCAAATCAAGAAAATTAGTATTCGGTTAGAATACAAGAGTTTCAAAATATATCAAGGTCTTATCATTTATTTGGTAAGGCCTTTTTTATTTTAAGCTTTTAATAATTTTT
>CALFUQ010000376.1 GCA_937929885.1 uncultured Saprospiraceae bacterium | reverse complement strand
AGTTTTTAATGTGATATAAATTTCAGTTGGTTAATACTTATTAAAAGTGAAGCGGTTCATTTCACCTAATGATATTCATCACTTATATAAATCTGTATAGATCAATTTGATTCAGTTTGCGACTATTAATTTTGAGCGACTATCACTTCTTTCTTATCAAAAAAATGCTCCAAAAGATTACTTACCATATTATTGATTTTAGTGTCAGGATCTTTCATATAATTGAATGAAGGCCCTTTGATAGCACCATGCCAAACAATTGTATTTGTGTTGGTATCCACAAAGTCGATGACAATAGATCCTTCTTCATAGGTGATAACTTTATTGCGACAATCTTCTCCTCCTTCCCATCTATTATAATCGATTCTACATGTCGAATAATAATTCTTCATTTCATTCTTGATAAAATATTGTACGATCATATCAGGATTCTTAGACCTTACGACACTTCGGTTCCTCATACTAATATCGATGGCATTCTTGACACGCTGCAGCATGATAGGATTGATATCTTGATCTTCGCAATGATCTTCAGTTGAGTACGTCCTAAAGTTTGGAATATCTACGTCCACCAAATTATCCGTCATGTAACTTACTGTAGCACAGGATGTTAGGAGCAAAGCCAAACATAGTAAAGTGATTATCTTTTTCATTTTTATAAATTTATTTTTGATTAATTAGTTGCTTCTATGAGATTTATTAAGTTGACGATTTTATTTTTTTAGGCTTTACATTATACTCTACAGATTCAAGATGAAAGATGCCATAAGCAAATGGACCATCCAGATAATGCCAGGTTGCTTCTCCCCTGGTCGGTAATCTGTAACCGTTTACATCCTTATATTCCCCCATCGGCGTAGAGAACCTGATCTTCTTTTTTTCATTTATTTCTATTCTGTCTTCCGAGATGAAATTTATCAACTGTCCTTTGTCATTGATATAAAGTATCGCGCTAATAGTAATACCAGCATTAGTAAATGCTGCACGGACTGACCTATCATCTATAGCCTCCCACGATATGCGATTATCTATTAGCGTTGCAGGTGCTAGGATGCACATATCATTGAATACCGTTACCGTCTCAGATATATCAAGCTCCTTACTTCTGATGGACACAAGTGGTATCGTGGAAAGCGCTTTGATATCCATACTTGCCTTACCATTTGCAAAAGCATGATATCCCCAAGTAGGTATTCTATTAATCTTAGCCTTTATGAAAAAATTACGCTGAGGTATATCGAAAAAATTATATTGCTCAGATTTAAAATTAAACCAGGCAGAATCTTTGTTCCTCATTTCACCGCTGAACCTAACCTTCATATTGTATACTTTAGGCTTTCCTAGGACACCTGATGCTCTAAGATATTTCTGCACTAGAGATGGTAAATTCACTATATCAGATTCATTCAGAATCTCTTCTCGAATAGAACTAGTTCTTTCTATTCCTTGCTGTATATCCTTCTGATATGCTTCCTCAAATGATACAAACTTAAATGCCAGCAACGAAACAATAATTAGCCCTAGGTTCAATAAAGAAAAATACTTTAGCTCATCCCATGATCCAACTACTATTATCTGAGATATAAAAGCAGCTAGTAAAGTCCATATCCACCAACTACTTTGTTTGAATAATATAGACAATACACCTGCTCCTAAAAACTGGAAAACCAACAAACTAAAAATCCCTTTTAGCTGTCCATCAACTGCATAGCGATTTGGTTTAGAATCAACAAGTCTATAGGACCATAGAAATGATTGTAAATGGAAAACTCCAAAAGTTGATAAGAAAATGATTAAAGCAATTTTCATGATGCAGGATTTATTTGACACTCCAAATCTCAACCCAAACACAAAAATTTATAATGACGAAGATCATTAAGCAGCTTGATAATCGTCACGCTAATAAGAAGTGATAATTAATAAACTTGAATTATTATATATGATCAAAACACAGCAATCTAAAATATTTGAAAATGAAAAATGCCATAATCGCACTTGACTACACAGAGATGGATGAGTTCGTCATAAAGAATTCAAGATCATTCATGGATAAGTGTAACATTACTGATCTTACCTTTATACATGTAGTGCCTAACTACCTAAATGTCAATAACCTAAGCATAACCAGTGTAAACTTAGGCGAGGAACCCATAGATCAACTAGTCTCTAAATTGATCATGAAAAAAGTAGAAAGTGTATATGGAAAGGAAAACCAAAAATACAATATAAGATGTCAGATACTAGAAGGTTCGCCTTACACACAATTGATCAATTATATGAAGGTAAACCCAACGGACCTATTCGTCACTGGTAAAAAACACAAATCTAAAGGAAGCGGAATAACTTCTAGAAGGATCGCTCATCATATAGCGACCAATGTACTCTTCATCACGGAAGAGGTCAGTCCAGAAATTAATAAGATCGGAGTACCGATAGATTTTTCTGCTAACTCTGCCAGAGCTTTGAAGCATGCTATCTCGATAGCACCACCTACTGCAATGATACAGCCTGTACATGTTATTTCGCATACTCCGACTGATCATTACTTAGGCCTTAATTACAACTCGACCTATAGAGGGATGTACTTAAGCGCTGCAGAAAACGAGTACAACAAACTCCTGTCAAAATATAAGATAGATACCTCCAAGTTAATCGACATAAGATATCTCGAGGATGAACAAAACAATGTTTCTAAAAATCTTAGAGAATATTTTGATGCAGAAAAAACAGATCTAATAGTAATGGGAGCTAGAGGCCATAATGCCCTTGACGTAATACTATACGGAAGTGTTGCTGAGAAGTTCGTTGACTATAATGATGCTTTCCCAACGATGGTCATCAGATAAAATCAAGCATGAATAAGAGTGATCTGTGGAGAAAGTGGACGGTTAATTGCGCCATTGGAGAATTGCTTGGGATCGCTAGCGCAGGTGGTACCGCTTTCTTTATCAATTCAGCTGTGGGTGAGCCCATTGAGATAGAATCAAAACTCATTGTTCTTTTAGCCATGATGTTTGCGGGATTTTTAGAAGGGACAATTTTAAGTTACTTCCAATGGAAAGTCTTGGTCACTAAATTTTCTAAAGTTCCTCGACGTGAATGGTTTCTCTATACAGTGTTGGTAGGTGTTCTAGGATGGTTTCTGGGTATGTTGCCTTCTCTATTCTTTGCTCCGACTACGAATGCTAGCGATGGCGTGACTGCTACATTGGGAATGCCTAATCCATTATTCTTCCTTGTGCTTAGTGTAGGTTCTGGATTTGTCCTTGGTGCTATCTTTGGTTTATTCCAGTGGTTCTCTCTTAGAAAATATGCAAAGAGTGCTTACAAGTGGATCATTGCCAATGCCCTTGGGTGGGGGTTAGGATTATTTTGTATCTATTTGTTTGCTTCCATTCCGCAAGAAAGCAGCTCTATATTTTTCAGCTTGATCATGGGGATGATCGGAGGCGCTTTAGCGGGGTTAAGCTTGGGGGCGATTACTGGTTGGTTTTTGCTGAGGATGGAAGTAAAATAGTTGGTAGAAGCATAACACATCCATAAACATAAAGTTATGCATACTTTTAGCTAGTCTCTATTTGACTTTTATCCTACTCCTTTAGCAATCACCTTATCAAACCGACTATCCATACAGATACTCAGATCCGTAGTAATAAACTTACCATCAAGAAATAAACTAAAGATCGTGGCTGGGCTAGGTGCTCCTTGAGCTTGCTTTAGCGTTTTTAGTTTAATGACCTTGAGCGGTAGTTTTCTTTTTTTGGCAGTCACTTCTAGTGACTGGGTAACATGGAATTCTGTGTAAGGACAACGGTTAGAATAATAGACTACTATTCCTTTCTTGTGGCTACAGGTGCCGCTTCTCACACATTTATTAAAACTTAAATCGCTAGCATTTTTATTAATCTTTTTAGCTAACAAACTAAAACCGCTACTGATCTGATCTACCTCCACAAACCCTTGTTTGAGCAACCACTTAGTATCACTCATGAAATGAAATTTCTTAGTACCTACTACAGTTGCAAGACCATATTTGCCTTGTTGTTTTACATCGTCCCATGCGGACTTTAGTAATTGTTTACCATAGCCATTTTTCTTGTATTTTCCTGATACCCAGAAGCAATTGATGTTCAAATAATGAGGAGCGGTTATAGGTACCCAAGCTTTTTCTGCAGGCCCGTACTCTATGAACACCTTGGCTCTTGCATCCAACCTTCTAAAAACATATCCGTTATCAAATTCCTTGGTTAGCCAATCCTTTTTAGCTTGATAGCTCTCTCCTATTTTCTTATCAGAAAATGCACAGCAGATGTGCTCTTTACTGATATTTTCCTTGCTTAGTTGGATTAAGTTTTGCATTGATTTTTACAATAAAATTGCCTCAAGCATATTCTGTAACCACCTGCTTAAGCTTAGCTTTTGTCTGCAGACCTGAGTGTTGCCAAACTACCTTACCACTTTTAAACAACGTGAGTGTTGGTACACTACGAATGTTATATCGCTGAGCTATTGATTGATTCTTATCTATGTCGATCTTGATGATTCTTACTTGGTCGCCGACCTCCTTGGCGAGATCAGTGATGATGGGTCCCTGCGATTTGCAAGGACCACACCACTCTGCATGAAAATCTATTAGCACTGGTTTTTTACCGTTTATAATTGAATTAAAATTTCCTTTCATAGTCTTTGATTGTTGGCGCTGGCGCTACTCCTTTTAACTCCAAGAGCTTTTCTAATTGATGGAGCCTTAATAAAACTGTTGCACGATTAATTACTTCATCAGTAATATCCTCTTTATCTAGATCAAATCCTGACAAGCCATTTACAACCTCCCATAAACTTACTAATTCTAAATCAGCTTTAATATCTGTTTTCAAAGCTGTAACCATCTTCTAGATTTATGGGTTTAAGAACATCGCACTCTAACATGTAATCTTTATCATTTATAATCCTATCAAACTCTACCATGGTAGGATCAAGAATATAAATTGTCTCGTCTTTCCTATTCTTCTTAGTCTCAAAGTTGTAAGTAATTTCAGTGACGTCTTTAAGTTTGTTAGGTATATCTATAAGCTCCCATAACATACTACCATCAGAGTTCGGGCTTATCATGAATGTTATCCACTTTCCAGAATCATCTGACATATTGAGAAATAATCTTCCCTTATATTCTTTTGCAATTTGATTAGGAGCAAAATGAAACAAGGTATCTAGATCATAGACTTTAGCTGTGATCGTATCTTCTCCTATATATTCGAATGGGATGCATTCGTTCCTACCTGGAAGATAAAGACCACCTGCAAGTATAGAGCAGTCCTCCGTATCTCTAACATGGTCTACAGTTGTTGTAAACTTGAAATATGATTCGCGATATACTTTGAACTTATCAGCATACATTCTACTACCATCACTTTCACACTCGTACACTCCCTGAAACTTATCTGGTATCGATCCTATAGGAACTACATCAGGCGGCATGGCTTGTTCGAAGATTACCTTTGGCTCACATCCACCTAGATAAATGATAGTTGTGATAAGTAGAAATGCGGAGTAAATAGAAACTAAAGATTTGAGTGATGTTTTCATAAGTGTATTATTTTACTATGAAAGTAAAGTGCTTCCCTTCCAGAACAGGTGAGGCTGCTCATTTCTAGGGATGACCCTCATCATTGAAAGACGATGACAGGGATCTTGATATTCATCATCAACTTACGAGTTACGCTAGAGCCAAAAATTCTTGACCAAAAATTAGACTTAGATTTTTTTACTAGAAGCAGATCAACGGATTTATCCTTGATACTGTCTTGAATGCCTTGCTCAATACTTTTGGCCTCTGACACCACATAATCAAGTCCTTCTATAGGATGGTTCTTATATGTGACATCTATTCCAACGGTTGATTTTGACTCTTTGATATTTAACATTTCTACCTTGGAGCTATTGAACATTTGTCCCATATCCAAGAGATTTTCCAATGATGATTCTTCTTCATCAGAAATCGACACTGGGCTAGAAAGTACTGTTGGATAAAGAATATTATCTAATCCCTTATACTTTGCACCGTATGGGATGGCGAGCACAGGTACATCTATTTTCTTGATGGTTTGAGCTGTCACCGTACCAACCAGTCTATCTACTATGGTATGCTTCGCACGCAGTCCCATGACTACCAGGTCAGGACTATAAGCTTTGACTTCTTTACTAATATCCGTAGCAGGCATCATGCCGTAGATTGCTTCTATAGCTCCCCGATTTCTGATCGGCAATTGATTCATCATCGCTTCCAAATCTTTTTCGAGTCTATCCTTTTTCTTAGTGACCCAATCATCATAAGAAGGCTTAGGAATCGATGACGGAGATGCTACTTGCAAATCAAATACATTAATAATACTTACCACAAGACCAGAGTCTGCTACGAAGCTTTTTAAGTATTCAAATGCACTGTCGCAAGTCTCTGAGAAGTCGGTTGCAAAGAGTATGGTCTTCATAATTTATATTTATAATCTATAGATAAGAGCGGTACGTTTACTCTATTAATTAGCATCTCTACATTACTACCGCTAAATACTCGTTTAAGAGGATGTCTCACTTGATTAGATATCGCAATGAGGTCAATATTGTTTTCATCAGAAAACTTAGTTACACCAGTTACGATAGAGTAATCTTTGTAAAAATGTGTTTCTACATTGCTATCAGCAGCTATTGCCTCAAAATCCTTGAGTGCCGCATACATCACATTAGAAGGCTGGGAGAAAAAACTAGAAGTATCGACAGACATCACATGTATAGTGCGCGGATTAAATGGCTTAATAAATTCTAAGAACCTTCTAAAAGCTTCTTTGTCGTTTTCAAATAATCCTGTCACGAACATCACTTCATCAAAGCATATCTTTTTGATATCCTCTTTGACCACCATGACATTGTTATGCAGCTTTCTAATTACTTTCTGAGTATTAGATCCTACAAACCACTCTTCCTTACCACTGATACCATGAGAACCCATCACAATCAGATCAAAATCTATCTTGTCAGTAACCTCTCTGATGTTCTTGACAAACTTGCCTCCCGTATAATGCACCTCTGATGTTATTCCATTTGATTCTATTTCAGCCTTAATTTTGTTTAGCTTATTTCTAACCCATATCGCTCTTGGCTTATTAAATGTATCCTTGTATCTGATCTCAGACGGTAAGTCTTCCCAATCGTCTGGTAAGTCAGCACTGTGATATAAATGTATCTCTGCTTCATCTATGTGCTTTGCTAATTTTATCGCTGCATCCACTGCATAATCTGCATACATGGAAAAGTCAGTTGGTACTAATATTTTCATCTTATTTTATTTTATGGTTTTGCACTATTTGGTCTTTATACTTGTTCATTCTCACTCTCATTTTACTAATCGCATCCCTGTAAGCTCTATTTTCATTAACATCTCGACTTGATACATAAAGAGGATTACCACCTCTTGGAAACAACTCTATACCTACTTCAGTAATAGTATCATTTTCGTTTTTGATGTGAAGATCCACCCTACTTAAGAATGTCTGTTTTCGGTATTCTCTACTTAATTCATCAGTGTAGAACTCTCTAAGTTTTTGACCATTTTCGTGATTTGGTGCTATGATATTTATGTTCATGATGTTGATTTTTCTGTTGATCTAATTCCTTTTCCATTCTGTGTTTTAAGATCCCAATGGTCAGTAGCGCTAGTCTGCAACCATAAATCATTTGACCTTCTGAATATTTGCACATGCAGTCCAAATTTATCTTTGAATTCAGCTTCTACATCTGATACTCTTCTGGTTTCTTCTGTACTTATTATGCCATCTGCAATCTGGATATTGAGTTCGGATACTGCTTTATCATCTTCAATCTGAGAAGACTTAGGGCTGCCATCATGATCTTCATGTTGTTTAGTGTAGAACTCTAGTTTTAGTCCAGGATACTTCTTGCTAAAAGAGTCTTGTATCTCCGAGAGTTTTGTTGTCTTTTTAATCTTCATAGTTATAGTATTTGATTGCAATTTATGGCGGGAAGGGATGAGCGGATATGATTTGTGTCAATGATGATAATGACATTTATCATCTTTGGATCAATGAATACAACACTCCTATTTTAAGGTATACTTAAAAGAGCATCAACTTAACCGACTAAATTTAATAGGAGTATTACACAGCATCAATGCTACTGCAACCCCTTGTAAGTCATTGATTTACAGGGGTTTTTATTTTATAGGCGTCTGCACAACAGACTTGCACCCATAAATAACTTAACTTTGGGTTATGCTACACTCAATTAGAAAGCTTCTTCCGGTAATAATTTTAGCACTATTTGGTTGCATGATCGGGGTCGCTTGTTCTGATAGTGATAGTCATGATGAGGACTCTGAGGAAATGATAGATCTCCCTGCTTCTATTCAGCAGTATATAACTTCTAACTATCCTTCCAATCAAATAAAAGAAGCTGAATTAGAAACAAGTTGTAACGATGAGCAAGTTTATGAAGTTGAACTAGAATCAGATTCAGAGGAAGAGGAAGAACTAGAATTGGTCTTTGATCTAGAAGGAACTTTCTTATACAGCAAATCTGAAATAAAAACTGAAGATTTACCTGAAATAATTACTCAAAGTTTAGAATCAACTTTTCCAGATCATAAGGTAGAAGAAGCTGAGCGCTTAAAGCAACTTGATGATGGAAGTCTATACATAGTAGAACTTGAAAATGAAGATTCTGAAGTAGAAGTATTGATAGATGACATTGGAAATGTCATCTGCGAACTTCCTGATGATGACGATTAGAGACTTACTTAAGCTGCTAACTCAATAGCGTAAGACTTTCCTTTATACTCGATCACATCCAAGGTCTCTAGCGCCAGAAAAAGATCATCCAGCATTTTGAATTTGATCTTATCCTTGTGATTCATTAATAGCAGATCTAAGTCATTAAAGCTATACTCTATAGCATCATTAACTTTGATTATCCTTTTAGGATTGATCGCTAATCCTTTGATGATACATCTGGGATTATGTTTGAATTGTATTGCTGAAGTTTTCATAAAAACAATTTTATGCGATGATTACTATCAATAAGACGTATAACTTATTGAAAATGTTCCTTTTACACATTTATAATTTACGATATAAAGGTGAAATATGTGTTAAATTGTCGTCACAGGTCTATTATCGCAGTGTTCAAAGCGGTACTAACTACCTAGAAAGGCTTACATCTTACCTTATATTTAAGCATGATTAATTACGAAGAAGCACGAAAAATGTTCCTGGAAATGACAGAGACGCCTTCACTTCGTCGGCATGCAAGGACGGTAGAGCTGGTTATGATAGGTCTAGCAAAGCATTATGAAGAGAATGAAACCAAGTTTGGAATTACGGGATTACTTCATGATGCTGATTACGAAAAGTTCCCCGACCAGCATCCCAAAGTAATAGTAGATAAGCTTAATGAGATGGGAGAAACAGAAATAGCTCATGCTATAGCAGGCCACTATACTAAATGGAATGTACCCAGAATCTCTCTTCTTGATAAATGCATCGTTGCTGCTGATGAGCTAACTGGTTTCATAGTGGCTGCTGCTCTCATCCGCCCAACGAAAGTGGAAGGAATGAAAGTCAAATCTGTCACTAAAAAATTAAAGACGGCTACCTTCGCCGCAAAAGTAGATCGAGAAGAAGTTTACAAAGGTGCAGAACTCCTTGATTGGGATATTAAGGAGCTAATAAGTTTTATCATCAATATCTTGCAGGAAAATGCTGATGAATTAGATCTATCTGCTGACTAAATATTACAATTTATTATTATATTTGTGTGGACAAACCCCAAAAGGTCATTTTCAAGAAAAATGCCTTGGAGCTCAACTCACACCCGGTTGAGCTTTTTTTATAGCTAGATTTTGCAGATTAAGTATACTCTACTAGCTTACATAGCTATGAATCTAATGGTGTACTATGCATAAAAAAATCCGAAATCAATTCCCGTCATTAAGTAGAAAACACAACAAGAAGAACTTGGTATTCCTAGATGGGCCTGCTGGAACTCAAGTACCAGAGGTAGTTATCGAATCGATGTCATCTTACTATCGCACCTCTAATGCAAATAGCCATGGTAGTTTTATAACAACCATAGAAACTGATAAACTAATAACTGAGACTAGAGAAAATGTAGCTCAATTCCTGGGTGCGAATGGAGGACATGAAATCTCCTTTGGTCAAAATATGACTACGCTAAATTTTTCTCTTTCCAAGGCGATAGGTCAAACGCTCAGAGAAGGAGACGAAATCCTAATTACCCAACTAGATCATGAGGCCAATAGAGGCCCATGGCTTGGTCTAGCAAATCAAGGTATAAAAGTCAGAGAAATATCTCTTAAGTCCAATGGTACGCTTGACTATAAAGACTTCAAGTCAAAAATAAATGAGCGTACAAAGCTAGTTGCTATCGGCTGGGCATCTAACATCACAGGTACTATAAATGATATCAAAAAAGCTAGAACACTTACCCACAAAGTCGGAGCACATTTACTTATCGATGCGGTGCACTATGCGGCACATTTTAGCATGGATGTAAAAGCAGTTGGCTGTGACTATTTACTTTGCTCAGCTTATAAGTTTTATGGCCCACACGTAGGTATCTTATATGCTCGAGAAGGGCTATTGGATCAGTTACCTACTGACAGACTCAGAACTGCTGGACAACGCGCACCTTACTCTATAGAGACAGGTACTTTTAATCATGCAGCTTTGGCTGGTGTCAATAGTGCTATCAACTTCATAGCCTCTCATGGTAAAGACAAAGGACAAAGAACGAAACTAGTAAGCGCGATGAATACAATAGCTTCTCATGAACATCGACTAGCAAAAAAGCTATACACTGGTATTAAGAAGATCAAAGGAGTAAAAGTCTTAGGACCAAACTTTTCTACCGTTAATCGTGCACCTACTATCTCGTTTTACGCTCCTAAATTAACTGCTAATCAAATTTGTGTCGCTTTAGCAAAAGAAAACATTTGTGCTTGGGATGGACATTTCTATGCCATTAGAGCAATAGAAATACTAGGCTACGCTGAAAAAGGAGGTGTAACTCGAATGGGGATTTCTATGTATACCACTATTGAAGAAGTAGAAAAAACTATTGAAGTTCTATCAAATATTTTGAAGTAACTCACGCTAAAAATCACGCTTTTCCTATGGTCTTAGATATCTATCAAGTTGATGCTTTTGCTGATGGTCCTTTCTCAGGAAATCCTGCTGCCGTAGTACCGTTAAAGGAATGGCTGACAGATGAAGAACTGCAAAATATAGCCATGGAAAATAATTTATCAGAAACTGCTTATATCGTAGAATCTGATAGTAAACTTCATATCAGATGGTTTACTCCAAATGTTGAAGTAAACCTCTGTGGGCATGCTACACTTGCCTCTGCTCATGTGATGTTTACGCATTTAAATTATCAAGAAGTAAAACTAATCTTTCAATCAAAAAGTGGGGAGTTAATTGTAACCAAGTCTGAGGATGGTTATGCTTTAAACTTTCCTACTGATAATTACAAAACTATTCAACCTCTAGATGTGATAGTAAACGCTCTTGGCGCTACGCCTACTGAGTGGTATAAAGGTAGGGATGATTACATGCTGGTTTTTGAAACCGAGGATCAGATCAAAGCTATCTATCCAGATTTTGGTCTCCTCAGTAAATCAGAAGGTAGAGGTTGTTTAGTTACAGCTCCAGGTAACGATAACTTTGATTTTGTATCTAGAGGATTCTTTCCACAGTCTGGTATCAATGAAGATCCAGCTACTGGTTCAGCACATACTACCCTAACTCCATACTGGTCTAAGAAACTTGGCAAAAGTGAATTGACTGCATGCCAACTATCTTCTAGAAAAGGATACTTCCATTGTAAAGACTTAGGTGATCGAACCCAAATCTCAGGGAAATGTATAGACTATTTAATCGGGAAGATTACTATTTAGCTATCTATTGCAAACCTACGAAAGTACAGGTCTCTTCTGTGCCTCCTGCAGCTCTCATTTGCATAAAGATTAACTCGTCTCCTCTTAACTCAAATGATCCAGTAATTGTAATAGTCCCAAAAATAGAAAGATCTAATTCTGTAGGGATCAATGTAAGATTGCAATCACTGTCTAATACACCTGTTAAGCTCTCACCATTAGAATTAATAGATAAGGTATCACCCATTAACTCAGAAATATTAACTGTGATAGAATCAGCAGGAGTGCCTGAGCAATTGATAGCTCCACTCCAACTACCTACATAGTCAGCACTACAATCTCCACTTTCTTTACCGCATGAAAAAAGTACAAGAAGTGAGCAAACTGCTAATGTTGAAATAATATATCTCATGTCTATTTTTTTACTTTTTAATCTTTGATGTCCAATAGGTTATAACCTATTTATAACTAGACACCTTATCCTTGCCTAGCCCTATATAAAATTCAGGATTGCAAGTTACATATTATATAATTATTTAATATGATTATTATTGTCCTGCCGATATCATAAATATGAATTGACCACATTGTTCTTGCCTAAAAGAAGGGAAAAAAGAGAATTCTTTTGATTTTCTAAGGGCTAAAGACATTAAACCTGGCTTATGGACAGTGGTCTGATCTTTATTTAACTCTGCTAGCTTGACCTTGCCTCTTCCATCTACACAGATATCGACTACTACCCTGCCAGTTTCATCTGCTAGCATAAATATATCAGGTTGGTTTTCTATTTTTCTTTTACCAAGTCCATTTCCTATTATAATAGATAGCTCCTCATCAATCTCTATCTCTTGGATGGCATCCATATCTGGTGCTTCCACTTTTGATTGCGGCTCATCGATTATATCCTCATCATCTGTTCGACTCCCTGTATTTTGATTCTTTAGCTCAGTTCCTTCATCTGTATTTTCACTATTATCACTTTCACTATCAGTAGTTTCTTCTACCTTATCTCTCCTATTATTATTCGCGGTTGATGATGGCCTGTCTTGCCTTCGCTCCCTGTTCTCCTTTTTCATTTTCATATAAATTCCACAGCTCTTTGTTAGTGATGCTTTTGACTTAGTATCACCAAGTTCTGAAGCACTATACCACATTTCACAAGCCTCATTATTATTCCCCAAGGCTTTTTCTATATCTCCTCCGATTTTATATTGTTCGGCATCATACGGATCCAGTTCCAGCGCAGTCTTAACATAATTCATACCTGCTTCGTAATTTTCTAGCTGTAACTCGGTCTTAGACATTAGCTTGATCACCTCTTTAGTTACCCCATTCTCTGCGATAAAACTTAAGACATCTTTCTTAGTACCTCGATAAGCACCTAGTTCATATTTAGCCTTACCTCGCATTAGATAAGCTGCCGCATAAGTATCATTGTCACTCAGGATTCGGTTATACATCTTCACAGATTCGTCATATCTGCCAGAGTCATAAAGTACATTTGCCTTCATATAAAGGATACTTACATCATCTTCTAATGACTGACTAAAAATTGAAGTAGAAATCGCAAGTAGAAATATTGTAGTAAAGAATTTTATGTTCATCGTCAAGAATATTTATTATTTAGACGCAGTTATACATGCATTAGTAAAAAAAGCAATAGAATTAGGCATTTAAATAAAAGTTAAATCAACCTAATTGCACATTCATATTAAGATAATTACTAATGTGTCAAAAATCTATCCAAAATGAAAAAAGTATATATAGTCTCAGCAGTCAGAACCCCACTAGGTAGTTTTGGAGGAGCCTTGTCAAGCCTATCAGCTACCCAATTAGGTACTGCAGCGATTGCAGGAGGACTGGAGAAAGCTGGCGTAAAACCAGAGCAAGTCCAAGAGGTTTTCATGGGAAATGTATGCCAAGCAAATCTTGGCCAAGCTCCAGCTAGACAGGCAGCTCTTGGAGCAGGTATACCTAACACTGTGCCTTGTACCACAGTAAATAAGGTCTGCTCTTCTGGGATGAAAACAATAATGTTCGGCGCTCAAAATATTATGCTGGGAATGAATGAGATTGTTGTTGCAGGCGGGATGGAAAGCATGAGTAATGTTCCTTATTACATTCCGAAAGCTAGATGGGGTTACAAGTATGGTAAAAGTGAATTAGTCGACGGGCTAGAGAGAGATGGATTAGCGGATGCTTATAATCACGGCGCGATGGGAGTCTTTGCAGATAATACCGCTACTAAATATGACATCTCTAGAGAAGAACAAGATGCGTATGCTATAAGCTCATACGAAAGAGCTGCAGAAGCAACATCTTCTGGAAGATTTAAAGATGAGATTATACCCGTGAGTATTCCTCAGAGAAAAGGAGACCCTTTACTGATAAGTGAAGACGAAGAATTTAAAAAAGTGAAATTTGAAAAGATCCCTCAGCTTAGAGCAGCGTTTACGAAAGAAGGAACAGTAACTGCGGCTAATGCCTCAACAATTAATGATGGAGCATCAGTAGTTATCCTAGCTTCTGAGCAAGCAGTAGAAAAATTTGGTCTTACTCCTATCGCAGAGATACTATCATTTGCTGATGCAGCTCATGCTCCTGAGTGGTTTACTACTGCTCCTACTCTTGCCGCACCTCTTGCAATCGAGCGTGCAGGACTAGCCAAAGATGACATAGAATTTTATGAAGTTAACGAAGCTTTTTCTGTAGTCACTCTAGCGTTTAACAAAGAACTGGGGATAAAGAGAGAAAAAGTGAATGTAAACGGTGGAGCAGTTTCTCTTGGTCACCCATTAGGTGCATCAGGTACAAGAATAGTAACAACACTAAATCATGTCTTGAGACAGAATAATGCTTCAATAGGTTGCGCAACACTATGCAATGGTGGAGGTGGAGCTTCCGCTATTGTGATTAAAAATGTTTAATCAATTTCTCGATAGAAAAAATTAAGTTATTTTCACTTACGTATTCATAATTTAAAACGCTTAAAAAATAAACCATGAGCAAATTTGAAGAATGTATCGCTAGGTACCATAAAGAATTCACCAAGATCGGAGTCAAAAGAGTAAGTGATGAACTACTTAGAAAAGTAGCAAAAGGATGTGGCCCTTCTATCTACAATGCAGATGCGTGTAAAGTAGCTACATCAGATGATAAAGAAATGGCTCGAGTGAAGAAGAGTTTCTTGATCAAAAAAATGGGTCAAAAGGACACTGCTAAACTTGATAAAGCAATTGCTAAAGTTGCAGATAAGTTTGGAGCTAAAAACAGAAACAAATTCAGAGCAATGTTTTACTACATGCTTACTAAAGAATTGAAATTAGAAAAGAAGTATAAGTAATTAGATTACTACTTCGAAAGAGTTAAAGAGGCACCGAAAAATTCGGTGCCTCTTTTGTTTTGATAACTACCGTGCCTGCTCTCTCCAGGTCTAAAAGAGACTTATCACTTAATGCTCTCATAGTTAAAAGTAGATTCTCAATCCCAATAGGTATTACTTAAAACATATGCTACCTCCTCGACATGTTCTGCCATTTTGACACTCATCATTAGATTATCTATCTTTGGCGACCAATTAAGAGAAAAGATCACTAAATGCTAGAAAACAAAGGGATATTCGCACCTCATGCAAAGCAAGTAGATGAAGCTAAGCAAGGAGAAGTATTCACTTGTGACACATCAAATCCAACTGATAAGCACTTCTATATAGAGAGTTATGGTTGTGCTATGAACTTTAGCGATTCAGAAATAGTGGCCTCTATCCTAAGTAATAATGGCTACTCTGCCACCACCGATATAGAATCATCAGATCTAATCCTAATTAATACCTGCTCGATCAGAGAAAAAGCAGAAGACAAAGTGCGTAAGCGACTGAGAATCTTTGATAAGGTCAAACGAGCAAAACCTGACACCATGATTGGCGTATTAGGTTGCATGGCTGAGCGACTTAAAACCAAATTTCTAGAAGAAGAAAAACTTGTGGACTTTGTAGTAGGGCCTGACGCATATCGGGACATCCCTAGCTTAATCACAAGTGCTGAAGAAGGAGAACGTAGTGTCAATGTCTTATTATCTAGAGAAGAGACTTATGCAGACATCGCTCCTGTCAGACTTAATAGCAATGGAGTAACTGGCTATATTTCGATCATGCGTGGATGCGACAACATGTGTTCTTTTTGTGTAGTGCCTTTTACTAGAGGTCGTGAGAGAAGCAGAGACTTGTTTTCTATAATCTCAGAAGCACAAGATTTATTTGATCGAGGATATCGAGAGGTTACTTTGCTAGGCCAAAATGTAGATTCCTACAAATGGTCAAACCCTGAGACTAATAAGGCTGTAACGTTTGCAAATCTTTTAGAGCAAGTTGCTCTTGTCAATCCGTTGCTGAGAGTAAGATTTTCTACTTCACATCCCAAGGATATCACAAACGATGTATTGCATACAATTGCTAAATACAAAAACATTTGCGATTACATCCACCTACCTGCACAATCAGGAAGTACTCGGATTCTAGAACTAATGAACAGAACCTATACTCGAGAGTGGTACCAAGAGAGAATTAACGCCATAAACAGAATAATCCCAGGCTGTGCAATCTCCTCAGATATTATAACTGGCTTCTGTACAGAGACAGAAGCAGAACATCAAGAGACTATAGACTTAATGAAGTGGGCTAAGTTTAGTCTTACTTATAAGTTCTATTACTCTGAGCGACCAGGAACATTAGCGGAGCGAAAGTATGAAGATGATATCCCTTATGAAGTCAAAAAAAGACGCCTAGCAGAAATTGTAGCAGTCCAACTAGAGATTTCCAAGGAACATAACGACAGAGATATAGGCAAAACTTTTGAAGTGCTGATAGAAGGGGACTCTAAAAAATCTAAGGATGATTTCAAAGGTAAAAACTCGCATGGCAAGTTGATTGTTTTTCCAAAATCTCAAAACTTATCTCCTGGCGATTATGTTCAAGTACTCATAACTGATGCAACTAGTGCAACATTAAAAGGTCATATAGTCAACGAATGAATTTATTAGCAATAAAACAGCGGTTCGGAATTATAGGTAAGTCTGAAAAACTAGAGCGAGCACTTAGCTCAGCTACCCGTGTTGCTAATACTGATTTGACGGTACTGATACAGGGAGAGAGTGGAGTTGGTAAGGAGGTTTTTTCGAAAATCATACACCAGCTTAGCGCAAGAAAACACAACACATTTATAGCCATAAATTGTGGTGCCATACCAGAGGGGACTATTAACTCCGAGCTATTTGGTCACGAGAAAGGAGCTTTCACTGGCGCTACTCATGAGCGAAAAGGATACTTCGAATCTGCCGATGGAGGTACCATCTTCCTTGATGAAATAGGTGAGATGCCACTAGACACACAGTCATATTTATTAAGGATTTTAGAATCTGGAGAATATATAAAGGTCGGCTCCTCTACGGTCCATAAATCTGATGTACGAATAGTTGCTGCTACTAATATTGATCTAGAAAGTAAAATAAGAGCTGGGAAGTTTAGAGAAGATCTTTACTACCGTCTTAATACGGTACCTATCAGGGTACCATCGCTACAAAACAGAAGAGAAGACATTTACATGCTCTTTAGGAAATTTGCTACTGACTTTGCTGACAAGTACAAAACTGAAAGCATCCAACTAGATAACGAAGCTCGGGAATTATTTACCAATTATAGATGGCCAGGCAATATCCGAGAATTAAAAAACATAGTCGAGCAACTGTCTATTCTGTCTGAAGAAAAATTGATTAATACTCAGATTTTAAAGGAACTGATTCCTAATATCACAGAACGAAATCTGCCTAGTCCTAGTAATAGAGACAATGGTAAAGAAAGCTTCATGCAAGAACGAGAGATTTTGTATAAGTTACTCTTTGACATGAAGGGAGATCTAAATGACCTAAAGTCATTGGTGTTTGAGCTAATAAAAAATAATGATCTCAACGTCCCTAACATCAGCAGACTAAGTCAAATGAAGACTGAAGTGCCATCTGGAAATTTTGTTTCTAATTATGAAAGAGATAATTATAGTACTGAAGATTTTGATGAATATCAACCTCATCAAAGTCGGGATAATGCGCCTATTATAATTAGTCAATCAGAGCAAGAGTCTTATCAGCAATCGGAGATTGTAGAAGAAAGCTTATCCATAGAAAGCGCAGAAAAAGATCTAATAGCAAAAGCACTCAAAAAATATCGAGGAAGAAGAAGAGATGCTGCAAAGGAGCTAGGTATATCAGAAAGAACGTTATATAGAAAAATAAAGCAGTATGAACTGCAAGATTAGCAGATTCCTCTTCTTGATATTTGTATTGAACCTACAAGCATGTTATAGCTTTAAAGGGATCAGCATACCTCCAGAGGTAAGTAGTTATTACATTTCAACCTTTGAAAATAGAGCAGGAAATGCTCCTGCGGGAATTGCCCAGTTATTTTCTGAGTCGCTTAAGGATAAAATCAGAAATGGTTCTAGGTTAAAGTTTACAGAGGATACGCCTGATATAGAATTTGATGGATCTATCTCTTCTTACCAAGTGAGATCTATGGCACCCACTGCAGGCAACGAAACAGCTTTCAATAGGCTAACTATTTCTATAAATGTAAATTTCACTAATACACTAAGTGAAAATGAAGAAGAAGACTGGACTAAATCATTTAGCTGGTTTCAGGACTTTTCTAATGATCAGGACCTGACTTCTAATCAAGATGAATTTATCGAAACGATCTTTAATCAACTTACTGAGGACGTTTTCAATCATGCTTTTACTAATTGGTAGACTTGCATTTGGTATACAATTATTATATTTGAATCTATGGCACACAAGAATTTATCATATTATTTGGATAATCTTTCCAGACTAGAAGAAATCACAGTAGAAGAGCTGCATGACTGGCAAAATGAATATCCATACGTGCAGAATCTAAAATTCTTAGTAGCCAAGAAGCAGCAGCAGATTAGTAAAAATCCTGATAAGGATAAGCTGCAGTTAGCTAGTGTATATAGTGCTGATAGAGCTTTTTTATACACAAAACTAGGAGACACATCTCTTAAGAAGCATACCCTCGATGGCAAAACCAAGCCAAAGTCAACTTCTAAATCTAAAGTCAAAGCTAATGGTGCTGTTGCCATAGCGGGGACTGCCGCAGTAGCAGCTGTCAGCGCCACAACAAGCAAGAAGAAAAAGAAAGCTAAAATTTACACAGTAGAAGATAGAAAGAAGGCCGCTGCTAAATCAGCAAAGAAAGAAGGTAAAAAGTCAACTTCGAAAGGAACTAATAAAAAAATAGCATCAAAGAAAAAGCCTGCTGTTCTAAAATATCACAACCTTAAAAAGGTAGAAGGTATTGGGCCAAAAATTGAGAAACTATTATATGCCTCAAACATTAGGACTTACAAGCAATTAGCAGCTGCTAGTCAGAAGAGACTCACTAATGCACTTGCAAAAGGAGGATCAAGATATAAGAGTCATAATCCAACTACGTGGCC
>CALFUQ010000375.1 GCA_937929885.1 uncultured Saprospiraceae bacterium | reverse complement strand
AATATTCGGACCAATATTACCTATCTACACTTTCAAGAATATCGAAGATGTTGTAAAAGTTATCAATCAAAAAGAACGTCCTCTAGCACTCTACATTTACAGCAAGAAAAGAAAGAATATCAACTTCATAATCAATAACACTAGAGCAGGTGGTACTTGCATTAATCACAATGCTCTCCACTTCTTTAACAACAACCTACCGTTCGGTGGCGTAAATAATAGTGGTATCGGGAAGTCGCATGGTGAGTATGGATTTAAAGAATTTTCTAATGCTAGAGCAGTATTCAAACAGTGGAGTCCGATGAGTGCTATTGAAACTATGATGCCTCCTTACACAGGATTAAAGCAGAAGATGATTGACCTTAGTATTAAGTGGTTTTGATGTGAAATTTTAACAAACCAATTTAGCTAGTTTTTAAAGTTTCGTGTTTATAAACTGAAAAGTTGATTTCGGCTTTTAGTGCTTTGAAAAGCTTAAGCACAGTGCCAATGGTGATGTTAGAAAGTCCATTTTCCAGTTTTGAAATTTGAGCTCGCTGGACACCTATTAATTTCCCTAACTCTTCTTGGGTAAGATTTCTTTCTTTCCTAAGCAATTTTATTTGTTCAGCTAGGATTTCGACTTTTAATTCTTGCTCGTAAACATCTCTTTTAGATGAACCTGATTTACCTAAGTACTTATCTTTTAAATCATTTAGTCTTAGTGATTTCATATTCCTTTGTTTTTAAAGTAATCCTGCTTTATTCTTAAAGCTTTATCAATTTGCTTCTTAGGAGTTTTGTTAGTTTTCTTATCGAACCCATGAGTTGTAACAATTAAAGTTTCGGTATTTCCAGTTTTATCCCAAAATGCTAAAAGCCTATAAAATTTTTGATGATCTCTTTCTCTAAATTCCCACACATCGTTACCCAAATTTTTAAACCATGATCCTCTCAAACCATCTTTAGTTTTATCAAAAGATTTCAAGAATTTAATTTGAATTTTCTCAGGTATAGAATCAAAGTATTCTAATGCTTCTTGTAATATTTCAATATCTATTGGCTTATTGAACTTCATGCCATTTCTAAGTTACAATATTGTTTCCATAAATGGAACATATTGTCAAAAATAATTTAAAGCAATCAGTTTCAATGAATCCAATAGAAACTAGAATAACTCTAATCTCTATTCGCAATTAAATTCATTCAGACTAAAGGATTGATTTTTAAAGCAAGCAATATTTACAAATCAGGCATATCGTCATCCCTTACCAACATCAGCAATGCTTGATGAGGCACAATGACATATTCCTGCTTGTTAAACTCAATCTTATACACACGATTCTGCAAGTACACAGCAAGGTCACCTTCCTTAGGTTGGAGAGGTACATACTGCACATTATCTTTTTTCTCTTTCCACGGTTCATCCATATCTTGGATGGCAGGGATTGGATAACCAGGTCCTACCTTCATCACATAGCCAGAGTAAAGTTCTTCTTCTTTGTGCATGCCTTGAGGCAAGAATAGGCCACTAGAAGTTTTCTGTGTTGGCTTAGAAGGTTTTATCAGAATACGATCCCCTACTAATATTATTTTACTGAGATCTTTACTCTTTAGCTGTAACATACTGCACGATTAAAATTTGATACTTGTACCTTAAAGTCTAAATATAAAACTAATTCGATTTGAAGAACATACAATAAGAATGAAAAGACACCTAAGTATATTTCCAATAATATTGATTGTAATATTTAGCGCTTGCAAAGAGCATTTAAAACCTGAGATCAAGGCTACAACCGCGGAAGCAGTCGAAACCTCTCAACCATTTGAACAGTTTGAAGTTAAGTCACTCGATCATGACCCTTACTTTGAAGGAACCTCAGATCAAAGTTCATCAGTAGGACCAACAACAATAACTAGAAATGTATTACAAGATAACAAAGGAAATATCTGGCTAGCTACATGGGACGGTATCATGCGATATGATGGACAATCAAAAATAGAGCAGCAAGACAGCTTTATCAATTTTACAAATAAAGAAGGGCTAAGACGTTTTCGCGTATTCACAATCCTGGAGGATCAAACTGGCGATATTTGGTTTGGAACTATCGGAGCAGGAATCTATCGATATGATGGTAATTCTTTTACCAATTTTACGACTCTAGATGGCCTTGTAAATGATGAGATTACTCATATCTATGAAGATTCTAAAGGACTACTTTGGTTTTGTACAACTGGTGGATTAAGTTGCTATGATGGTAAAGCATTTAAGAATTTCACTAAGGCGGATGGGTTAACTGATAATGATGTTAATTCAATTGTCGAAGATCAATCTGGCAAATTTTGGATAGGCACTAGAGGGAGTGCTTGCACCTTTGATGGCGCTTCTTTTACTAAGTTAATCAATGACGAAGGAATGTCATTTCAAAATGTACGGAGGATTATAGAAGATAGCGCAGGAAATATTTGGCTAGGCGGAAACGATGGGCTTTGGCAGTACAACACATCACCTCTATTGAGGCCAACTAAGTTTATAAATTTTACAAAAGATTTTGTGGGGTATATCTATGAAGATAGCAAAGGAGATATTTGGACAACTTCAGCTACTGGAGGTAATAGTGGAGTTTGGAAAATCTCCAGATATGATGAAAGTTCTATTTCATCAGGGAGTCTGATGTCGACTGAAGTTCTTACTCAAGAAAACATGTTCTTTGGGATCGTTGAAGATATGAAAGGTGGGATGTGGTTTGGAAGCCTTAGAGGTGTTTGTCGATATGATGGGAGTGGTTTTGAGTATTTTAAGTAGGTTGTCTTTCTCACCCCAACCCTCTTCCTGCCAAAGGCAGGCAGGCTAATTACAAAGGATATATATAGGCATTCTTCCTTTCTCCATTTATCCCGATGACTATCGGGAGAGAAAAGTTTTTCCCGCTTAAGTCGAAATCGGATAGAAGAAAAAACCTAGCGATTGCTTACCATCATCTTAAGCCCATGCCTAGGTCTGAGCGTAACCAATGGTGATAACTCAATCGGATGGTCTTCTTTCAGCTCAAACTTAAAATTCTTAATGAGCTCCATTAGTGATAGCTGCATCTCTACCATTGCAAATTGTTGACCAATGCATAATCTTGGCCCTCCACCAAAAGGATAGTAAGCATATGGGTGATTACTTTTCATCTTATCTCTTTCAAATCTACTAGGGTTAAATTTATCGGGTTCATCCCAAAGTTTATTAGAGTGATGCGCACCATAAATATAAAGTCCGATTACATCTCCTTTAGTGATTTTAATACCATTAAACTCATCATCTTCTAGTGCTACTCGATCAGTGATCCAAGCAGGAGGATATAATCTCATTGCCTCTGATAATATCTGTCTATTATAATCCATCTTGGCTACATCTTGGTAGGTAATATCACCTTCCAATTTTACTTTATTACTTTCTGTAATTAGCTTATCAGAGATATCTGGATGCTTATCAAGCAAGTATAAAGTCCATGATAATGCATTAGCAGTTGTCTCATGTCCAGCAACAAAAATTATCAAAGCTTCATCTAAGATTTGCTTGGTGGTCATTCCCTCACCAGTGTCTTCATAAACTGAGTGCAGAAGCATATCGAGTAAATCATTATACTCTCCTGTATCTTTTCTTCTTGCTTCTATGATTCCAGTAATCAAGTCATAAGTCTGTTGGGATAGCTTATCGTTTTTAGCATTCTCACCAGTCAGTGTTCTCCACCAATTAAACATTGGTTGTCGTACGCTCTTAATGATTGCTGTTTGTAAATCTGTAACTGCCTTATTAAGTAACTCTAGTTGCTCACCCTCAATACCTGTGCTGAACAGTGCTTTAGAAATTATCTTTAGGGTAAGCAAAGACATCTCCTCTGTTATCTCTATTTCTTGGGCGCCGTCATGTAATCTAGATTTTAACTCTTCGACATAGTCCTCGACTACTTCATACATCAGGCTCATCAATTTTACAATCTTATCTTTTTTAAATCCAGGCTGAATAAGTCTTCGTTGCTTTAGCCAATAAGCTCCATTAGCTGTCAATAGGCCTTTACCTACATACTTTCCAACTGCCTCAGTTTGTAATTTTGACTTGTGATAATTCTTATTATTCTTTTGCAGGATGTATTGGGTGAAATCTGGATCCACTGACATGATGGCCTTAGTTGTAGCTCCTAAGTAGGTTATGTAAGTATCTCCATACTCCTCTATTGCCTCATTAATCAGAGGAATAGGATTCTTTAAAAATCTAAATAATCCAAGAATCACTTTCAGCCTTGGTATAGTTTTAATCTCCTTTGCCATTAAAATTTAAACAAGTTATAGTGATTTATGTTTGCAGTAATTAAGCGTGTGAGACAAGCATTTTGATTCCATGCTTAGGTCTTAAGGTAACTAATGGTTGTAATTCTACAGGATGATCTTTTACAAGCTCAAAGTTAAAATGTTTGTAAAGATGATGAAGAACAATCTGCATCTCCGTTTCTGCGAACTGCACTCCAATACAAAGTCTAGGCCCGCCACTAAATGGAAAGTAAGAGTAAGGGACCATATCTTTTTTTCGCTCTTTGGAAAATCTCTCTGGATCAAACTCCTCTACTCTATCCCAGCTATCCTTGTTATGATGACATCCATAGATAAAGAGACCTACCAAATCTCCTTTATCAATTTTTAGTCCGTCTATTTCGTCGTCTTCTAGTGCAATCCTACTGGTAAGCCATGCTGGAGGATATAACCTCATAGTCTCCGCCATCACCTGTTTAGCGTAAGGCAATTTTGGAATATCCATAAATTCTAATTCCTCCTTGTCGAGGGATTTTATTTCTACTCTTAGTTTTTGCTGGGCATTTTGATTTTCAAATAGGGTGTAAAATTGCCATGACAGGGCATTGGCCGTAGTCTCAAAACCTGCAACAAATATGATCATGACTTCATCTACAATTTGCAAATTAGTCATGCCCTCATCGGTATCTTCGTACTTAGAGTGAAGGAGCATATCCAGCATATCGTCATATCGCTTTCCAGATTTACGTCTATTTTCTATTAAGTTTTCAATGATCGATACTGCCTCAGCTCGAAGAGCCTCTGCCCTCTTTGTTTCACCAGTAAGCTTCCGCCACCAAGCAAACATAGATTGTCTGATTTCCTTAGCAATCGTAAATTGTATAACTGAGATTATATCATTTAGTCTATCAAGATCTTTTACACTTATACTATCACTAAACAGTGATCTTGACACCATCTTAAGGGTAAGCAATGACATTTCATAATGCATCTCAAACTCCTTCTGCCCACTTTCTAACTTCGCTTTTATCTCTTTGACATAATCAGAGGCAACGTTATTCATGATTTTAACAAGACCCTGAATCTTTTCCCTGTGAAAACTCGGTTGTATCATCCTTCTCTGTTTCAGCCAGTAATCTCCATTAATAGTCAACAAGCCATGCCCAACAAATTTTGAAATCGCCTCTGTCTGTATTTTAGGTTTGAAATAGTTTTTATGATTTTTTTGCAATACATGCTGAATTAGCTGTGGGTCTATTGTCATGTAAGTCTTAGCTACTCCACCTAGATAAGTGATGTAAGTACTACCATGTTTTTCCATTGTCTCGGTAATTAATGGAATAGGGTTCTTTACGATTTTATTAAGGCTTAATAAAACCTGATAACGGGGAAGTTCTTTGATGTCCTTATTTGTAACCATGCAGCGTTTAATTTGATTTTATATCATTAGCTATGATCTCTGAGTCAGTAAAAATAGTACCTAGTATTCCTCCCAGCTTATAATTATCAAAACCAATAAAATAAAGTCCTTGATGAAAATCCTTTCCTATTGCACCCTTTGGACACTGATACTTATCCAGTAACTCATCACCACGCTCTACTAATTGTTCCACATGAGGTCGATACCCTGTTGCCATAATCACCTCGTCAAATAAATGATGTTTACCATCTACAAATGTCACACCAGAATTATCAAATGATTTAATACCAGGCACCACTTTTATTTTACCTTCTTTAATAGCTTTGATTGTACCGATATCTACTATCGGTGTTTTACCAGTTTCCCTAAGCTGCACAGCAGGATGTACTTTACTACTTTCTAGACCATACTTTGTTAAATCTCCGAAGTAAACTTTCCTAATCTGTGTCCCTAACCAATCCCCTAGCCCAAATGGTAATTTTGCTAATTGCTTAGAGGTAACCTGTACTGATCGTCCGTTGAGATCTCTCGGAACCACACTGATCGGACTTCTCACACATATGGAGACATCTATATCATTTTCGCTAAGATCCAAGGCTAGCTCCGCACCTGTATTACCCATTCCTACTACTAATACTTTTTTTCCTAAAAACGGTTTAGCATTTCTATAATCTCTGCTATGTATAATATTCCCGTTAAAGTTACCTTGACCTTCAAACTTAGGCGAATTAGGAATCCTATTTACTCCTGTGGCTACAATAACATGCTCGGCTTCATAGTCATTTCCTACATTCGTAGTCACCTTCCAATTCCCATTATCAGACTTTGATATTTGTTTTACCTCAGTGTTAAAGTGAGGATGTATATCAAATGTGCGAGCATAGTTTTCAAAATAATCTACTAACGCTTTACGAGGAACATACAGTGGATAATCTTCTGGAAATTCTAGATGGGGAAGGTGAGAAAACTGCTTGACGGTATGTAAATGTAATCGATCGTAATGGTAATGCCATCTGACAGCTATTTTATCTGATGCTTCTACTACGTCAAAGTCGAGCTTAGCATTACTAAGTCTACCTGCAATAGCTAATCCTGCAGGACCTGCTCCAATAATTAAATTTTTGACTTTAGTTAACACCCTAAAGCAATTTAGTCATTTCTTCTCTCAATACATTAGGTATAGATACCGCTTTTCTCTTGCTCATATCAAACATCAATGATACAATCTTGATCTCAGCTGAAAGCCGACCACTAAGTTTTTCGTATAAGCAGTGATGCGTTTTGATAGTTTTATCTGCTATCGACAATAGCTCAGATTCTACAAAGAGGAGATCATCCTCAAATACTTCTTTTCTATAATTAATATGTTGCTCTACCACGGCCATCCCGAGATTATTTTCAGTCATGTACTCTTTCATCCCTAATGAACCGATTAGGTTTCTATTGGCTAGCTCAAATTTATTGATGTAATACATCACATTCATATGATGATTAGAATCGCACTCGTGTGTCAAAACAGCACCGATATAAGTGGTCAATTTTTGTTTACTCATATTACTCAATATATATAAATTAAACTCAAAGTTAAATTTCCACTATATTAGCTATCACACAATTAATAAGTAAATAATGAAAGATTTTCTAATAAACGAAGTCCCTGAATTACTTAAAAATCTAAAGTCTGATACTAAACCAGATTTCGGTCTAATGACTGCTCAGCATATGGTCGAGCATCTTACGTGGATTACAAAAGTAACTTGTAGTCGCAAAGGTGTACCTGATGAAGGTCCTTATGAAAATAAGATGCAAAAGTTTTTTGATGCAGGATGCATATTTAAGCATATGCCTAAAGAAGGTGCGACAGTTGATGATCTCCCTGCACTTAAATATGGTTCTCTAGAAGAAGCAATAGAACAAGTACCAGGAGCACTCAAGAGGTTCTATGATCATTATCAAGCTGATCCAGATTTTAAGTGTTACAATCCATTTATGGGTGAGCTAGGGTTTGGAGATCTACAAAAATTCCATTTTCAACATTACAGTTATCACTTGTGGCAGTTTGGTTTATTGCCGAGCTATTATGAAGCTGCAGCATAAGCCCAATTCACATTCATGAATAAAATACCTCGTTCTAAAACTAGTGATTACACTGATCAACAATCAGAGGTCAGGCGTGACTTTGTAAAAGAAAATACAGGAGCTAATCTTAATCACGTCGGAAAATATTCTTTTGATCCAGACATGGTCAAGGGAAATATAGAGCACTTCACAGGAGTAGCACAGATACCTATAGGACTTGCAGGTCCAGTAAAAGTAAATGGAGAATATGCTCAAGGAGAATTCTACATCCCTATGGCTACTACAGAAGGTACGCTAGTAGCAAGTTATAATCGAGGCATGAAGATTATCAATCTTGCGGGAGGTGTTAAGACCACAATTCTCGAAGATCAAATTCAGAGAGCACCTCTTTTCGTTTTTAATGATGCAAAGCTGGCTAGAGATTTTGGAGAATGGGTGACTGCTAATTTTGAAACTATAAAAGAGAAAGCTGAGTCTACAACATCAATCGGAAAACTAAAAAGCATCGAGCAATATACGGTAAGTAAGATGCGGTGGTTGCGATTTAATTTTTATACTGGAGATGCTGCTGGACAGAATATGGTAACCAAGGCAACACGGGAGGCTTGTCAGTGGATGCTTGCTCAAAATTTGCCTGGTCTTGAGCACTTCACCTTAGCTGCTAATTTTGATACTGATAAAAAACACTCACACCTCAACACACTGATGAGTAGAGGCAAACGAGTAGTTGCTGAGATCACTATCCCAAGTAAAATACTAGAGGAGAATATGCGCGTCTCTGCTAAGAAAATGATCAAACAAAGGAGCTTGTCTACGCTCGGAGCTTATCAAAGTGGATCTATCAATACTGGTTCTCACTCTGCTAATGGTATCACAGCAATATTCATCGCTACTGGTCAAGATGTAGCTAATGTAGCTGAGAGTTCTGCAGGTTATGTATTCAACGAGATCATGGATAATGGTGACTACTATTTTTCTTTTACTATCCCTGCACTAATCGTGGCAACTTATGGCGGTGGTACTGGTCTAGCTACTCAGAAAGAATGTCTAGAGATCATGGATTGTTTTGGTAGTGGTAAGGTCAAGAAATTTGCTGAGATCGTAGCTGCTACTGTATTAGCTGGAGAACTTTCTTTAAATGCTGCGGTCATCTCTGACGAGTGGGTAAGCAGTCATGAAGATTACGGCAGAAATAGATAATTATGCGTATCACTCTTTTACTGTTAGCGTTACTCATTTTCTCTTGTTCCCCAAAAAAGGAATTACAACCTATAGTAATTAACCAATCTAGCAATACGCTAAGTCAAGGACATGCACATAACGACTATGAGCAGGATCGCCCGCTATATGAAGCACTCGAAAATGGATTTACCAGCATAGAAATAGATGTACATAGCTATCGAGGGAAAGCAGTGGTATGCCATGATAGTGAAGACCTAGGATCAAAACCCACACTACAAGAGTTATACTTAGACCCATTGTCTAAGATTATCGCTCAAAATGGCGGGACCGTTTTCCCAGGTAAAAAAGAGCAGTTGATCTTAATGATCGATCTTAAAGAGGACAAGGACTTGCTTTTGGATATTCTGACAAAAGATCTAGTCGAATATGATCTCTTGATAAAGTCTAGTCTTGATGCACACGAGATATGGAAACCATTGCAAGTGATTATATCAGGTGATCCTCCTTTGGATAAAATACTATATGATAAAACTGGATACTTCTATATGGATGGCAGAATACATCACCTAGATGAAGATATAGATGATTATGTCATGCCACGGATAAGCATGAGCTATAGAGATAATTTTAAGTGGCTACCTAATGGGAATTTATCAAATGAAGAATTAGAAAGGATGCGAGAGATGATTACTAAGGTACATGCAAGGGGCAAGAAATTTAGATTTTGGGGACACCCCGAGACTGCTGCGTTTTGGAAGTTGTTAGATAGGGAAGGTGTAGACTGGATTAATGTAGATGACCTTAAAACTTTCCGTGAATACGCAGCTAAGCAGCAGACTGACAACTAAACATAACGCTCATCTAAGCTCCACTTGTCAGCGAACTTGGGAGTAATATCTTTATAAAACTCATGAATCTTTTTCATATCCTCAGCAATATCACCTGTAGGGTATATGAAACCTCCAATTCCTGCTTCCTTCATTTTATAATCTAAATAACCGAAACAAAGTGGAGCCTCAGCTTTCATGGCCGTGTGATAGAAACCCATCTTCCATTTCTTTCTAAGGCTTCTGGAGCCTTCAGCGGCTACTACCATAGCAATTTTATCATTTGCCTTAACGATGTCTGCCATTTGATCTACATAACTCGCTCTTGCTTTTACACCTTTCTTTGCACTTCGATCTATCCCTAATGCACCTAGAGGTTTCATAAAAATGCCAAGTGGAAATTTAGTCCAATCGTCTTTAACCGTAAACTTTAAAGGAATTCCTAGTACCCACATGCCCATTCGCATATAAAACGTGTCCCAGTTGCTTGTATGGGGTGCTGCAATAAGTACACACTTATGAGCTTCTTTAGGAAAGACAGGATTAGCATGCCAACCGAATAGTCCCAATACAATCTTTATAAATAGCCTAAACACTAGATGTCATTATTTGCGGCAAATATCAGTGATAATTTTAAAGATAAAGCATGATATCACTATTCATTTTGATTAGTTTTAAGAGGCATACTTCCGCCCTAATCTCTATACATCATGCTATTTCAAGATATTAGAAAATGAATAAGCTAAAAATTCTGTTGCCTATAATTTTAATACTCGCAATCATTGCATGGTTCGTCTATAGGATGCTCTACCCTACTATCAATCTTGATAACATAGAGAATACGATCCAAGATCGCGCAACTAAAGACTGGACTGCGCTAGAAGCTACAGTTCCTAAAAACGAAAATAGAAATGTGTATTTCGGAGACATGCATATTCATACAGGCTATTCTTTTGATGCATTTATAGGAGGTATAGTTGCTCATCCTGATGATGCTTACCAATATGCTAAAGGAAATACAATCGAAGTCCTTGGTCAGACCAGTAAATTAGAACGCCCTTTAGACTTTGCTGCTGTTACAGATCACTCAGAATATTTTGGAGAACTATATTCTATTCAAAATGAAGGAGCTCCTGCTTATAATGCAATGTTACCTAGATACTTTAGATCACTTGAAGGAGATACTATAAAGCAAAGACAATTATTCCTGACCTTGCTGAGAAGAGTTGGGAGAACAAATAAGTCGCACCTTGATTTTTTCCAAGGATATGAGACTACTATGAAAACTTGGGATGTCGAGATTGCTGCTGCAGAAGAGAATTATAACCCTGGAAAATTTACCACTTTCGCAGCATATGAGTGGACCTCTGGGGTCGGCGTCGCTCATAATCATCGTAATGTTTTTTTCAAGGATATGATTTTACCTGACTATCCAGTGAGTGCTGTAGAAGCTCCATCAGTCACACAACTTTGGGAATCTCTAGATCTATTCAGAAAGGGAGGATCGACAGTAATGGCCGTACCACATAACCCTAATCTAAGCGAAGGTTTTGCGTTTGAAGATAGCTATCCTGATGGTAGACCTATAGATTTAGCATATGCCAAACTGAGTAATCTCAACGAACCATTAGCAGAAATACATCAAGCGAAAGGTAACTCTGAAGTACATGCATCTCTATGGCAAAACGATGAGTATGCAGATTTCGAGAATTACAGCCAGGGAGAACCAAAGAAAAATAATTATATCAGACATATGCTTAAAAAGGGTCTTGAGTATGAAGATAAACTTGGAACTAACCCATATAAATTTGGACTCATCGGAAGTACAGATACACACAATGCTACACCAGGTAATACAGAAGAAGATGATGGTTTCATAGGTAATCACGCAGGGGTTGATATCGCTGCAAAAGAACGCGCAAGTAGAGCATGGATACTAGATACTACGATGAGTGTGTATGAGACTGTAAACCCAGGTGGGCTGATGGCCGTATGGGCTGATGCTAACACGAGATCAGATATCTATGAGTCCATGCAGCGCAAAGAAACTTACGCAACAAGTGGTACGAGATTACAGGTAAGATTTTTTGCTGGATATGATTTGGATGATCAAGCTAGTGGCTATGATGAACTTGTGGCAGATGGTTATGCCAATGGGGTTCACATGGGTAGTACATTGCAATCTGCAGAAGAGAGAACGCCGATTTTTAGTTTTTGGGCAGCTAAAGATCCTGAAGGTGCAAACCTAAAGAAAGTACAGGTGATCAAAGGTTATTATGAAGGAGGAGAGATTAAAGAAGAAATATTTGATATAGCAATCTCAGAAAACGAAGTTAGTCCTGGTCAAGAAGTAGATCTAACTACTGGTGAATGGAATCAAGAAAATGGCTCTGCTACTTTACAAGGTTTTTGGCAGGATCCAAATTTTGATTCTTCAATTAGAGCATTTTATTATTTAAGAGTATTAGAAGTACAAACCCCGAGATGGAACCTGTGGGATGAGATAAAGTATGGAGTGAAATATCCTGATAGCACTCCAAAGACAATTCATGAGAGAGCATGGTCATCTCCGATTTGGGTTGATCCTACTGATAATTAGCAAAGGAAAAGAATATGGATTTTGGAACATTTGAAGAAGAATTAGCCATGAAAAGCTATATCGTATCGCTACTAGTCAAGCAGGCATCAGCTGATGGAGATATAGCACCAGAAGAAACAAGCTATCTAGTTTTTGCATCAGAAGCATTAGGATTAGAAAAAACAGATATAAAACCGATTATAAAAACACCCGAAAGTTATTCTATCTCTCCTCCACCAGATGAGGATAAGCGATTAACCATTTTATACTATTTACTTTTTATGATGAGGGCAGATCACACTGTCGATTCTAAAGAGGAAGAGCTATGTTATAAAGTGGGATTCCAAATGGGGTTCAGACAAGACATGATTGGAGATCTCATCGGGGTAATGAAACAATACATGATCGAAAAAATGCCACCATTGGCTATGCTTGATAAGATTAAACCATTTTTAAATTAGTTACGTAGCTAACTTTTCCAAGTGCCTATTAGTATTACTATCAATAGCTGGATGTTAAGACTAAATAATTTACGCGTGTTCGTTAGTCAATTGACGCACCCCTAACACTATAGGTTTCAAATTTGACATGTACTTAACATTAAACCCACAAAAATGCTAAAGAAGTCGCCTATTTGTTAGTCCCAAAAAAAAAATGGTTCTATTTTTCAATTATGAATTACCGAATATTTGAAGAAGAGATGGCTATCAAAGGTTATTTAGTATCACTACTAGTAAGACAAGCTACGATCGATGGAGAAATCACCTATAGTGAGAAATCATATCTACTACACGCACTAGAAACATTACAACTAGAAGAGAAAGATATCCAGTCTATAATCAAATCACCAGTAGAATATTCAATAGATCCACCAATAGACGAGAATAAAAGAATGACTATTCTCTATCATCTCCTATTCATGATGAAGGCAAATCATTCGATTGATTTTAGAACGGAAGAGTTATGCTATAACATTGGTTTCGAACTTGGTTTTAGACATGAAATGGTTAGAGATTTGATAGGAGTAATCAAAGAATACAAAAAGGCGGAAATGCCTCCCATGGCTATGTTAAATAGGATTAAACCTTACTTAAACTAAAATAGCCAGACTTTACAAGCCCAGCTATTTACTAATTATCTCTGTAAGTCATTTTCACTTTCTAAGTGCAGCCAATCTCGATTTAATCTCATTGATTTTTGCTAGTCTCATAGCATATTGATCATCACTTATCTTACCTGACGCTTTTAGTTTATTAAGCTGAGTTTCTGCCATAGCTAACTGACTATTTGCTTTGTCAGCTTTTGACTTATTTATTTTTAGCTTATCACTTACTTCTG
>CALFUQ010000374.1 GCA_937929885.1 uncultured Saprospiraceae bacterium | reverse complement strand
GATATTGAAGATACAATCACTGCATTCAAAGCCATCAAGATAAAACTAGAATCTAAAGCTTACAGCGAAGCAGTCTTAAACTAAATCATGTCTGTAACACTTCCCCTGATTACAGGTATACAACAGATAGGCATCGGTAATGAAGCGGTATATGATACTTGGGAGTGGTACAGAAGCCACCTTGGGTTTAATGTTTCGATATTTGATGAAGCAGCAGAGGCTGCGCTTATGCTACCCTACACAGGTGGAGAACCCCGCAAAAGACATGCAATACTAGCGCTTAACATGATGGGCGGAGGAGGAGCTGAGATTTGGCAATACACCTCTAGAATACCGCAACCGCCAGCATTTGAGCCCCAGCTAGGGGATCTTGGAATCTATATGGCTAAATATAAATCCATAGATATAGCAAGGTCATATGCGGCATTGATGAACACTAACTTACTTTCTCCCATAACTACTAATCCTGCCGGTGACAAACACTTCTACCTTAAGGATCCATTTAATAATGTCATTGAAATAGTAGAATCAGATAACTGGTTTAATGAAAACAGATCACATACTGGAGGGGTTTATGGTGCCGTAATAGGTGTAAGCGATATGGAAGCATCTCTGGTATTCTACAAAGATGTACTAGGCTATGACAAGGTGCTATCAGATACCACTGGTGCCTTCGAAGACTTTGTCGATTCTTCCCAAGTAAGTGGTAATTATCGTCGTGCTATCATTACACATAGTAAGGAAAGAGTCGGTCCATTCAGCAAGCTGTTTGGTAGCTCCCAGATTGAACTTGTGAAAGCGCAGGACAAAGAAGTGAAGAAAATTTTTGCTGAAAGGATGTGGGGTGATCTAGGCTACATACACCTATGCTTTGATATCAAAGGAATGGATGAGATGAGAGCAAAATGTAAATCTGCTGGTTGTGCATTTACCGTAGATAGTGGAGATTTTGACATGGGAGAAGCAGCTGGGCAATTTGCCTATATCGAAGATCCTGACGGTACGCTAATCGAATTTGTGGAGGCACACAAGATACCCATCATGAAAAAGATTGGCTGGTATCTGGATATGAAAAAGCGTGATCCTGCTAAGTCCCTCCCTAGATGGATGCTGCAAGCAATGGGCTTAAATCCAAAGAAGAGCCCTGTCAACAGCTAAAGACCTATCTCCATATAAATAAAAAAAGCCCACCAAGAAATTCCTGATGGGCTACAAAACAGAACGATTTACTAATCTATTTTTATAATTTTTCCTTGACCTATCTTTTGATTCTCATTTGTTATCTCATAGTAGTATATACCAGCACTTAATTCGCTAAGGTTTAATTGCTTGCTATTATTACCAATTCTAGTTACAAGCTTTTCGAATTGAACTACTTTCCCGAGATTATCAAAAACCTGGAATAACACTTCTTCCCTATTTTCAGTTTTAAAGCTAAGTCTTGTGAAGTCTCTTACTGGATTAGGGTAAATCTCAATTGCTTCCGCCTTTGGAACATTAACTGTAGTCGTAACTATTGTATTTTGAAATTTCACTTTAGACAAATCCATGTTCTTAGATTCAAAATTTTCCTGATCTCCCAGCATGGTAAACACAACCATAGTTACATCCTTCCATTCAACTTCTCCTCCAGATAATGATTTAAAATCTTCCTTGCGAAGTCTATATTCCTCCACATCATCAGAAAGTGTGATTTTAGTTCTAAACTGGTCTTGCCAGTCTGATATCGATTCTTTAACGATAGTTATCTCTAGATCACTATTTCCTATCGCATCAAAAACAAGACTATTAAAATTATCAACATCTCTTGAATTTAATTTAGGGTCTAGCGACCTATAGATATTTAAGTAATTTTTTACCTCTGCGTTTAAGCTTACAGCTCTTTCTATCTCATATACTTCATCTTCATAAGCTTCATCATTAGCAGTAACTTCAAATGAATTTACTTTTGATCCAGCATTATGATCATCTGTACCCCATGCTCCATCTGCTAAGAAGATCTCATCATTAATTAATCCATCAAACTTTAAAGAAGCACCTATGTCATAAAAATGACCTGTATTTAATGTTATTACTTGCTGCGCTTTTTCATCAAGTAGTATGTCTTCATTGTACTCTTCTAGCTCTCCATTCTCTACTCTTCTTAGCATACTTTTAAATCTTAAGAACTTTGATCTATTCTTATTCTTAATGACCAATCTAAGATTGCCATTATTATAAGTACCATAGGTTACAAATACTCTTGGTATATCTGAGTGCACGATACTATTTATTCCATTGTAAGACTCCATATTATCTAATGTGGACTCTAGTAGTTCTATCAGTCTTTCGTATGAGTTAGCCCAAATCTGAAAATTGTAATAATCTTTTTTGTCAGAGTAATTATGGAGATTCCAGTGATTCTCAATATGGAATTCATTATTAGCATCTAAATATGCTGAGAAGCTCACCGCAAACTCTTGTTGACCATATTTGTTAAGTAACTCATAACTGATAAAATTACCATCATAAGCAGCTAGATATGATATGTCTAATAATCTAGATCCATCTACTCTATCGCATATGTATTTTGTGTGTTCGTATACACCATCTTTAGATAACAGTCCTAGTACTGATGCTACTCGCTGATCATTAGCGTAATAATCTGCCCCAACTACTTTAATCGCATTTGTAATATTCTCTAGATCTTCTGGAGAACTTTCTGCCATGTAAAGGTCTGCCATATCATTTGGCATATACTGAGCTATGTCGTTTTTATTTTTCAGAATTGTCTCAGTATAAGGTATTAGTCCTTCATTCTTTTCATTGTACGCTTGTGGCTCTTTAACCTTAGTGTAGAAATTTCTAAGCGCAATCTTAT
>CALFUQ010000373.1 GCA_937929885.1 uncultured Saprospiraceae bacterium | reverse complement strand
ACCACAAAATGACAACTATTTGCAGCACTAATTTTAGATAAATTGTACATTCCATCGAGAAAAGAAAAAACATATTATCGAAATAATTTATATCATGAAACACCTATTTATTTTACTCTTATCCTTTGCATTTACAATCTCGAATGCTCAGCAGGATACCATGCTCTCTAAGGCTAGCACATACAATGCCTTAAAATTTAGAAACATCGGTCCATCTATTACTTCTGGTAGAATTGCTGATATAGCTTTCCATCCTGACAACCAAAATGTCATGTACGTCGCGGTAGGGTCTGGCAATGTCTGGAAAACCGAAAATGCAGGAACAACGTGGAAACCAATTTTTGAAAAAGAAGGAAGCTACTCCATAGGATGTCTTACTATTGACCCAAACAATTCGAATACTATCTGGGTAGGTACTGGTGAGAATGTTGGTGGTCGTCATGTAGGATTTGGTGATGGGATCTACAAGAGCACGGATGAAGGAGCAAGTTGGAAAAACATGGGGCTTAAAGAATCAGAACATCTATCTAGAATTATCGTCCACCCTACTAATCCTGATATCATCTGGGTCGCTTCTCAAGGACCACTATGGAGCAAAGGTGGAGAAAGAGGATTGTATAAATCTAAAGATGGTGGTACTACGTGGGAGAGAAAACTTGGTGACGATGAATGGACAGGTGTGACGGAGGTCGCAATAGACCCTAACAACCCTGATGTACTTTATGCAGCGACTTGGCAGAGACATAGGACCGTTGCTGCTTACATGGGTGGTGGACCAGAGTCTGCAATCCATAAGAGTATCGATGGTGGAGAAACTTGGGTAAAGCACAGCAAAGGATTACCTACTTCAAATCTAGGTAAGACAGGATTATGTATCTCCCCATTTAACTCGGATATGATTTATGCTTGTGTCGAGACTGATAGAAAAACTGGTGGATTTTACATTTCCACTAATGGAGGTGTTAGCTGGAGTAAACAGTCGGATATGGTATCAGGTGGTACAGGACCGCATTACTACCAAGAACTATATGCTGACCCACATCAAGAAGGAAGACTATACTTGATGAATAATACGGTGCTTATCACTGATGATCATGGTAAGACTTATCGTCAAATGAATGAAAACAATAAGCACGTAGATACACATGCTATTGCTTGGAGAAAAAATGACCCTAACTATGTAATCATGGGTACAGATGGAGGACTCTATGAGTCTTTTGACAAAACTAAAACATGGAGATATACCAGAAATCTTCCGCTTACTCAATATTATAAACTAGCGGTGGATGACACTGAACCGTTTTATAGAATCTACGGAGGAACTCAAGATAACGGTTCTCATGGAGGACCTTCTAGGACGATGTACTCTGATGGTATTCGCAACAGACACTGGGACGTAGTGCTAGGTGCTGATGGGCATCAATCAGCTACTGAGCCTGGCAATCCTGATATAACTTACGGTGAATTCCAAGAAGGGTTTCTGTGGAGAATAGATCATAAGACGGGAGAGACAGTTTATATCAGACCAGAGGTAGGACCAGACGAGCCTTACGAAAGGTTTAACTGGGATGCACCGATATTGGTTAGTGCTCATGATCCTAAAAGGATTTACTTCGCATCACAGCGAGTATGGCGATCAGATAACAGAGGCGATGACTGGACTGCACTAAGTGGTGATCTCACTCAAAACCAAAATAGAATAGAGCTCCCTATCATGGGTAAGAAGCAAAGCTGGGATAATGCATGGGATGTAGACGCCATGTCAAACTACAATACCATTACATCTCTAGGTGAGTCTCCTAAAAATGAGAATATACTCTATGCAGGTACAGATGATGGAGCAATACAAGTGACAACCGACGGAGGTGATACTTGGCGTAAAGTATCATATGCTAAAGTAGCAGGACTACCTAGCACTGCATTTGTGAATGATATCAGAGCTGACCTTCATGACGAGGGGACAGTGTATGCAGCACTTGACAATCATAAATACGGAGATTTTAAACCTTACTTATTTAAAAGTGTAGACAAAGGTCTTACGTGGAAAAGTATCGCAAACAATTTACCTAAGAAGTTACCCGTTTGGAGAATCGTGCAAGATCATATTGATCCTAACCTACTTTTCATTGCTACAGAGTATGGTATTTATTTTAGTAATAACGGGGGTGGTGAATGGACACAACTTAAAGGAGGTCTACCAACAATTTCTTTTAGAGATATCACTATCCAACGACGGGAAAATGATTTAGTGGCTGCATCTTTTGGTCGAGGATTTTATATCCTTGATGATTATACTTCTTTACGTAACATGAATGATAGTGCCCTTGAAGGAAAGGCTGCAAAATTATTTGAAAGTAGACCTGCTTACTGGTATGCTCAAAAGCAAGCGATGTACGGACAAGGGGATAACGAATATAAAGCTCCTAATCCTGACTATGGCGCTACCTTCACTTACTACCTTAAAGATGCATTGGCAGAAAGCATGGCAAAAAAGAGAACAAAGGAAGAAGAGAAACTCGCTAAAGCAAAGAAGGATATTCCTTTCCCTGGCTGGGAAGCGTTAGATGAAGCTAAAGCTGAAGAATCTGCAGCACTATATTTGACCATAAAAGATGGTAAGTCAAATATTATCAATCGTATAAAAGCTAAGTCTGCGAAGGGTATCAATCGTACCACATGGAATTTGCAGATGGCTTCTAACAGTATAATCAAGTTGGAAAAGCAAGGAGGCGGAAGCGGTAATTGGTTTGGAGGAGGAGGCTATCAAGTCACTCCTGGAACTTACAACGTTACTCTTTCTAAAATGGAAGGTGGATCAGAGACTGTCTTAGACGGACCGATGGATTTTGAAGTAAAGCGATTATTGAAACCAACAATTCAAGGTGCATCTTATGAGGAAATCATAGCATTCAGAGATAAGTTCGAAACTTACAGCAATGATCTAACCACTACTAATTCTTCTTTCTCAAAAGCTAAGCAGATGCTTACAGCCATGAAGAAAGCATATGACAAAGCTGATAGACAGCCTGCAGAATTAAGAACGAAAATTTATGATTTCCAAGCTAGGTTAATGGCTGTAGAAAAGCAGCTCTTAGGCAACAAAAGCAAAAGAGAAATCGGCGAAAAACAAAATCCACTTCCTGGTGATGGTCAATTGCTTGGCTGGGTAGCACTTAGTGGGACTTATGGCCCTACTGGGAATCACAAGCAAGCACTCACTAGGGCAATTAATCAACTAGCTAGCGTAAAAGGTGATCTCGAAAGTATGATGGAGGAAATTCCTCAGCTAAGAAAAAGCTTAGATGCTGCGGGCGCGCCAGCTATCGAGGCATACTAATTTAAGGAGTCATAGAATCATTGTTGATTAAACAATAAAGGCAAACAAGATTAATGCTTGTTTGCCTTTATTATATATCATGCTGTTGTGAGCCTTTTAATGGCAAATACACACTACCTATCTTGAGCCATAACATCCTTTACAAGTTCTTTAAGTTTATTTACCTCCACAGATAGGTTTTCAAGTTCAGACTTGAGATAAGCGATCTCCTTTGATTTTTCTTTAAGGCTTGTTTGTTGATCACCAACTAAAGAAGCGACATCCATAGTAGTTTTATAAACCTTACCCGCAGGATCAATTACTAAAATTGGTAAACCGTTTGAATTTGCAAGAGGAATATCATCTATTGCGGGAAGGATGATATCTCCATCCAAAAAAGCTGCTGGTCCCATGTTTCCTTGTGATAATATTCCAGGTCCCGTGTTTCCTTGTGATAATATTCCAGCACCACCATTACCTTTAGTTTCAATACCGTTTACCACATTGTTTTCTGCAAAAAATCCACCTTGAGTATTATTTGTTGCGGTGTAGCCGAAATCTGAATTATTAGCTGCAACAAACCCACTAGCCTGCCCATTCACTGCTCTGAAACCGTCAAGTGTATTGTTATCTGCAATAAATCCGAACCGATTATTCTCAGCTAAAAACCCATCTCGTCCATTATTTCTAGCAGTAAAGCCATCTAAAGTAGATTGTCTTGACTCTACCCCATCTCCTGTATAAACATGTAGTGTGCCTACTACATCCGAGAGTTCTTGAGCAGTGCCTAATGTGCCTAACGTTATTAATAACAATGTGATTAGTAAATCTTTCATAAGAAGTTGTTTTAAAGATTAAAAGCGAATGATCTAGCCTATTGAGGCTAGTCTTATTTTGGTAGAAGGTACAAAATGTAAAACGTCAAGCCTATCCCCTATTTTAGGGATTTTGCTCTTAACAAGATTTCCAGAATGAGAGGATTAAAATATTTCTTACCAGTCAATATAATAAGTCTGCTGTCGAGTTTATTCGTTTAAGTTAAAACCAATAAAGTGGTGATGTATAATTGTCTAATTGATATACTCTGAGATATCAATATTCCTACTATTCTCATTTGCTTCAGAAATAGACTTTAATATCTGAACGATGTTATTTCTGTCTAGCCAATGAGTTCCGTTGAATATTGATTCGATAGAAGAAGTGTTCTCGATTTTTTCTAATGGGTTTTTATTAAGCAGTAAAAGATCCGCATCATATCCTTCTTCTATCTTTCCTGCCTTAGTCTTCATCCAAAAGGCTGGTGCTACGGTGGCAGAAAATAAAACTTGAGAATTATTCATTCCAGCTTTGGATAAAGAAATCATTTCGTCGTGAAGTGAAAAGCCAGCGACAGTGACAGGCACAGTTGCATCCGTTCCAGCTAAGATCTTAACATTATTTTCGCTCAGCGATTTAGTCATTATGTGAATAGCATCAACATAAGTATTCCAAAATATTTGTGATTTTTCCCGTTTATCAGGATCACTCATTGTCTCTTCTGAAACTGCATAACTATTATTCCCTGGCAAC
>CALFUQ010000372.1 GCA_937929885.1 uncultured Saprospiraceae bacterium | reverse complement strand
GTAAACTATGGCTATGAGAGTACAGTTCAGAGTGGACAAGTGGCACTACAGGCAGAAGGGTCAGAGGTGGAATTCGAGTATGTCAAGCTAACTCCGATCACACAACTAACAGGCTAAAGTCTATTTAATAATACTCCGACTTAATGCCCAGGCTCATTCTTTAAAATCTCGGATTAACAATATTATTACGTTGTGTCCCAAACCGATAGCTGAATCCAAAATAACTGTAGTAAGAGTAGCTAGTATCTAACTGTTTTATTTGCAGTAGAATATCTTGATTCGTAACATCTGACTTTGCAACATTAATCCTATCTCCTACATACTCGATATATCCCCCGAAACTAAGTCTTAACCCTTTTATAAGATTGAGTTCAACATTAGGATTAAATTGTATGCTATATAGACTTAGATCATGTAAAAATTGACGTACTCTAGTGTCTACTGAGATGTCTCCCCATTTCTGCGTTTGTTCGAACTCCATGCTTATCCCGTGTCTAAACACTGTTTCCTCAAGTTTATCAAAAACCGTAAGATCTGTGTAGTCATAGTACTTTGGCCCTATGGTGTACATAAAACTAAATCGTCTTGTGCTGGCATCAGAGTAAGGATAGATGTTGTATTCAATGGCTGGAGTAATTGTGCCTTCTAGATCAGTATTCCCAAATGAAGACGAGCCAAAGTCGGATCTAAAACCGAATGACCAATGATCGCTTAAGCTCTTAACGTATTCGCTAAAAAAGAAAAATTGTGTACGGATGCCTTCGACTACCTCTCCATCTGTTAGTGTAAAACTTTCTTTAGAATAACGGTATCTACTAAATAGGGTAATCTTTCTTTGCTCAGTGATTTGCTGTGCAGATACACTAGTGCTCAAGGATAGATTCTTAAAGCTTGCTTCTCCATCAACATTGCCATCGGCGCTTAAGCGATAAGACCAGTAATTCCACGGATCAGATTCGTTATCTTCTACAAACTCTGTATCACCTATATCTACATTATAATCGATTTGATCTATAACATCAGATTTTAGTAAATATGGGAGTAATCCTTTCTTTAAATTTTTAACTAGCATTTCTCGATCTGCTGCATCACTTGCATTAGGCTGAAAATAAAAAACAATAGTATCCTGCATATTAGCATACTCATTAGCACCTTCAAAAACTAATTGGACTTCTCTAGATCCTCCACCCGCACGTTGCGAAGTGGTTAACACATAAATATCAGCTACTTGCCTGTCCCTTACATGATTTACGAAATTGATTTCCTGCTTGATATAGACCATATCACAGTAGATCTGGCAATCAAGGAATAGAGAGGGGTACCCTGTGTTAGTTTGTCCTGAAGCAAATTTAGCTAAGGCAAGACAAAGTAAAAGCGTTATAAATGGACTAGATGACAACTTCAACATCTTACTCATGATAGATATAACCTAAAGGCACGATTTTTATTTTGATTGCTTTGGTTTTCAAGGATGAGATTTGTGATTATAATCTTAGATAACTTTTACATTTGGGGCTTGTTATAATTATGATGACCACGCTGACAAAAAGTACATTCCTTAAACTGATTATTATCAATCTAATTTTAGTTTTCGTAGTAATTGCTGCGGGTGCCATAGTTAGAGCTACAGGATCAGGGATGGGATGTCCAGATTGGCCGACTTGCTTTGGCAAATTGATTCCTCCAACTAACATTGATCAGCTTACCTGGTTTCCTGATAAGTCATTCAGTGAAGGCGAGATGATAATTAAAGATGAAAAACTCTTAGTTGCTTTATCAGATGTCAAAACTGGCAACTCCTTCACGGCAAACAACTGGCAAGAATACGAGAAGCATGATTATGCCATTTTTAATCCATTACATACTTGGGTAGAATTCATTAACCGATTAGCAACAGTTGTTTTAGGATTCCCTGTGATGCTCATGTTTGCGCTTTCCTTCTTTTATTGGAAAGACAAGAAGAAAAACATCGTCCTCTCTGGGCTTGTGGTTTTTTTAATAGGCTTTCAGGCTTGGCTAGGTAAAATAGTTGTAGATAGAAATTTACAAGGAACCACTATCACATACCATATGATTGGTGTCTTCGCTATTCTGGCAGTACTGATTTGGATGTGGCATATAAACAAGAACAAAGAGAATAGAACTTCTCTAGGAATCACTCCGATTTTTAAAAATGTAATTCTAGGTTCTGTATTGCTCACTTTATTAATGGTTATACTTGGCACCCAAGTTAGAGAAGAGATAGATCTCATAGCTAAGACGACTCCAGATCGAAGCCTATGGATAGATCAGTTAAGCAACATGTTTATAATTCATCGAACTGCCACATGGCTGGTTGTGATTGTAAACGGATGGTTACTTTATAAAGCCGCAAAAGAGAATTGGTTAAGGTCAAAAGTCTCTCGGGTTATAGCCTTAATAGCTTTGGAAGTGGTCCTTGGTATTATTCTTTCTTATCTCAATGTGCCTGCAGTTGCTCAGCCGATGCATTTGTTTGTTGCGGCGTTAATCTTTGCTTGTCAGTTTGATCTGTTGCTTACAGCTAATAAGAGTTAATTAAGTTTAAGACGTGACACGATTAAGTCACCGACTTGCTGCCCTTGGTCAACCCCGTAATCGATAGCAGGGCGATAGTGAATTCCACCGTATAATCGACTGATTGCTGCCTCTTCAGAAGCATGATAAAAAGAGGTGAATTTTCTGACAGGCAAACCATACTCCAGCTCTACATCATCTGTATATGCAAAGTTGTCACCAAACACTGATGTCAGTGCTGTAGCAGCAGCTCGAGAGATGACACTGTGTCCGCTAGTGTGTTCAGGGAATGGAGGTGTCTGCAATAGCGGAATCCAATCCTGGTCAAAGTGTTCGTTAATCACAGTCTCTGGACGAGTCAGATTACTACGATACTTCTCATCCCAGCAACTTATAAAACCATCAAATACTGCTATAGAACACATAGCGTAAGCTTGTAGTGTTTTTGCAAGATCAGAGTTTGTTTGTTCGCAAGCAATCCCTGTAATACCTATCCAATGTCCGCCTGGTGTAATCTTTTTAGTGGCATGCATAACATGGCCAGTGACATTCATAACGAAAGGATTACAATCCCAAAATGCGGCAATCTCTTTAGTCTCTTCATCAGCATCCTTTACCTCATTATAAACTTCCATGAGTTCTTCATAAAATTTTGAGTTTTTATCGATGCTATAATCCGTAGGGGGTAGAGGTACAAACTGATTTGCAGAATCTATTACAAATGGTCTTATCGTTTTCCAGTGTGGTTCAATCGCAGCCATGTAAGCAGGCGGGGTAGGTTTCCATCGTGACGAATCTTTATAGGAAATGGAAAACTGTGGAAAAGTACGTGACTGTTTGTAATTATCTTTATCTGCCCAGTCTAGTATATGGCTAGCAACAGCCTGGCCATAAGTTATTGAGTTGTCCATCACTTTCTTAGAGATTCCTTCGTTCTTAATCTCTTCATAGATTTCTTTTTTAAAATCATCAACTCTTGCTTCAGAAAAGATGAGTGCTTTGCCTACCGTATTAAGGGCTTCTAATGCAGCAATGGCGTAAGAGATATTCTTAGTTGTATCAGGCAAAGGGCTTGCTTCAAGACCTCGAAGTTGGCCAGCTAGGCTTTGATAGTTTTTATCAGAATTAGCGATGACTTCATAGGCTGCAATTGCTGGGTAGGCATAGATCCTGCTTGCTACAGGAGGAGAAAATATATCGTGCACCATTACTGAGGTGAGGTTTGTAAAAGACCTATGTACAAACTCAGGGTTTGCAACACTCTTAGATTCTACATACTTCTCTTCCTTG
>CALFUQ010000371.1 GCA_937929885.1 uncultured Saprospiraceae bacterium | reverse complement strand
GCAAGATTTGATTATCAATCACTTAGTGTGGTAGATACGATTAGGGATGTTGCCATTTATGCTAATGAGACTAACTTCAAGAATGCTACATTCACTTTAGGATATAAAAAAGAGATAGACGAAAACTTATCCATATTTACTAATATCGGAACAGCATGGAGACCACCTAATGTATCTGAGCTATACTCCTTCGGTTATCATTTTTCTCGTATCCAATTTGGTCTTTGGCGCTATGATTTTGATCCTCAAATTACAACACCACTTGACAGAGTTTTTGACGAATCAGATCGCAAGGTGCCTTCTGAGAAAAGTTTAAAATGGGTATCAGGAATAGAAGTTAAAAATGATAGAATCAATGCTGAGTTCATTATTTATGTCAATAGAATTAAAGATTATATTTTTTTAAGGCCATTTGGAATTACGACCAATGTTGCAGGAACATTTCCTTATTTCATATTTAATCAAACCAATGCGCTTTTCTTTGGGAGCGATTGGGATATCCGATATCAACATACTGACAATTTAAGTTCTGAAGCAAAGATCTCGTATGTCTATGCAAGAGAGACTGAAAATGATCAACCATTCATAGAGATACCTCCACTTAATTTTAAATACACATTGGACTATACTAAAGGGAAGTGGGGCACTGGATTAAGCCTTGACTACATGGCTAAGCAATGGTCCGCTCCAGGGGTAATAGAACCTGTCGCTTTTCAAAACGGCGGCGTAGAAGTTAGCCCTGACGCGATTTTTGATTTTATGCTCCCTCCTGATGATTACTTCCTCTTAGGCACTAAGCTTAATTATAATCACGACTTTTTGAGTTTTGAGTTGAGAGCTGATAACCTCCTAAACACATCATACCGCTCTTATACAGATCGTCTAAGATATTTTTCTGATGCACCAGGAATAAACTTCTCCTTAACTGTCGGCGCAGAGTTTTAAATACATCTTTGTTGCATTTACATCTTAAATGCAATTAAATTGCATAAGTAATAAATAATACTATATTTGCTTTATGAAAAAGATCAACCCAATATTCTATTTACTACTAGTTCTATCATTCGGCCTTATAGTTGGTTGTGAAAAAGATCCTGAACCCATGCCCATGGAAGAAGAGGAAGAAGAGATTTCTCAAGTCATCTTGACCTTTACCCCAGACAATGGAGAAGATGCTATAACTGCGACTTGGCTAGATGCTGACGGTGAAGGTAGTGGTGCTCCTACAATTGATCAAATCGATCTAGAAGAAGGGGTAACGTATACTATGCAGGTAGAACTTACTAATACACTAGGAGCTACCCCAGAAGATATCACCGCTGAAATCAGAGAAGAAGCAGATGAACATATGTTTTTCTTTTCATTCACAGAAGGAATATTTTCTGATCCTACAGGAAATGGAAATGTAGATAGTAGAAATGATCCATTAAATTATAATGATGAAGATTCTAATGGAATGCCTATAGGCCTATCTACGACTTGGACCGCTGGTGGCGCAACTTCAGCTGTAGGAGAGCTTACTATCGTATTAAAGCATCAGCCCGATGGTCAGAAAACGTCTACATCAAATGCTACTGTAGGTGGTACTGATGTTGATGTAAATTTTGCGATTAGCATTCAATAAGATATAGTAGCCTTACCATTTTAGTGCTAGTCTTATGGGATTTGTGCTAAGATGGAAGTTTGTGACTACAATGGAGTAGTTTTCTGTCCTTCAAAGCCCCCTATAGTATTTTCCACATACCTCACCCCAAATGCAAAATACCATGCAAAACGGGTATCAAAATCTAAATCTGTAGACGATTTGTAGATACTTGTAGTGTAGCTGTAGATGGGGGTAGACAGTGCTGAGGTCATTTTTTGCCTCTTGTTAATGTACGACGCAAACATAAAGTCTTACAAAAACTGAAAGGACAAAAAACAACTACTATGAAAACTTTATTCACAATCATCAGTCTTTTAATCTTCACTTTAAGCGTAACAGCTAATACGACTATTCCAACAACTGGAGGAGATGACTCAGAAATAGTTTTCGAAAATATAGATGTACAGTTATCTGTACTAGAAGCTGATCAATCAGATATGATCGTAAGTGCTACTTACAATCAGTCAAATGATTTCTTCAACATAACGACAGAAAATACAATCAACTTTCTACAAGTGCTTAATGCAGATGGAGAGTTAGAATACCAATTACCAATCGGCTCAAACAAGCTAAACATAGCAATGCCTGATTTCGTAAAAGGTACATATAAGGTAAATCTATTGATGGAAGGTGGCGACGTCTTCGTATCAACAGAGCTAGTAAAAAAGTTTTAAATAAAGGTGTTTATTTATAAGGTGTTTATTTTAAATAAGGTGTAAAGTAAAAAAGCTTCGATTTCCAGTCGAAGCTTTTTTTATGTCTATCTCTAAAGGATTTGCTACTCAAGCATATCTTTAGTTTCATTGGTGTCTAATTGTCTTAGTCTTCAAATTAATCACCGATTATACTTAGCAATTTTTTATCTTTCTATTGACTTTTTTTATAATCGATCACGAAAGATGAACTATCCTACAAAATATTTACTAATTGCTTTTTTAGTTTTTGTATTCCTCGCTTGTAATTCAGCTGAAAAAGAATCTGTAGAAAAGAAAAGACCTAACATCTTATTCATCATGTCGGATGATCATGCTTATCAGGCGGTAAGCGCATATACTGATCACCTTATACAGACACCTAATATTGATAGGATAGCTAACGAGGGAATGTTATTTACTAATGCTTGTGTAACCAATAGTATTTGCGCCCCTTCTCGCGCAGTTATTTTGACAGGCAAGCACAGCCACCTCAATGGTAAGATCGATAACATGTTCCCGTTTGATACGACTAATGTTACGTTTCCTCAGTTACTTCATGACAGTGGTTATCAGACAGCTATGTTTGG
>CALFUQ010000370.1 GCA_937929885.1 uncultured Saprospiraceae bacterium | reverse complement strand
GCTGAGTGAAAGCTTTTTCCTTCAAATGTATCTACTCCTTTTATGGTTGGGAAAGATGGATAATGCAGCTGCCCGATTGCGGAAACTAAGGTTTTAGAGGTGTAAGTTTCTCCAGTCTTGGTTTTTAAAGTCCAATAGTTTTTATTTTGAGACCAATTAGAAGATGAAAGTTTTTGCTGGAACTTGATATGTCTATTGATATCATATTTATCAGCACAATGATGTAAATACTCTAATATTTGAGGTTGGTGAGACCACTTATATCTCCAAAGAGGGTAAGGTTCAAAAGAGTAGCTATACAGTGCAGAAGGGATATCGCATTCAGCTCCTGGGTAAGTATTCTCTCTCCAAGTGCCTCCTAAGCTTTTGGCCTTTTCAAGGATAAGAAAATTATCAATGCCTTTGCTTTTGAGTTCAATAGCCATCGCTATCCCAGAGAAGCCAGAACCAATTATTATGGAATCGTAAAACATACCAACTAAAGATAACTTTCTGTAAGGAAACTTATGGATTTAGAATAACCTAGCTAAAAATCAAGCCACGATTTAATAATAGACTTTTATTAAATTTTCTGCTTTCACTTTGAAAGCCTCAAAGTCTTTTTCTAGTTTGAGGAAAAATAGTTCTCGATATTGGTACCCAGCAGAGCTTATCAGTAAAGATCGATTCTTGAGTTTTTCAATCCAGTTTTTACTGTACTGATTAAATCCTGTGCTATTGGTTTTAATGAATTGCGGATAGTCGAATGCTATGAATGTAATATCCAGATCTTCTCCCTCGTAGAGTAAAACATTAAGATAATTTCCAAATTCATTTAGGTAGATACTTAGGTCTACTTGTTCGCTGGCATTGGATGATTTACGTATGCCGTGGAGGGTGATATCTTTTAAATGTTCTAGGAGGTTTTTGATATCATTTATTAGATGATTAATAAATGAAATATTGTTAAAGGCGCGGATAGTTATACAAAATATTACCTGCTGATAGAGATTAGACATCATGTTTGAATTCCAAATCTCAGTGACAGGATGAGCGTCATAGTAATCTGTTATCTCACTTCTAAAACTTTCTATGTTTTCATCAAGATGAGTCGTCTCATTAATCTTGAGTGCGCCTTCTTCCCAGTGTAGGTGATTCCAGATAGACATTAGGAAGGTAAAGATATATTTGCGTGAGATGTAGTAGAAGAGTGGTAGTTCATTTGCTAGATAGGTTAACTTACTTTTTTCTCTTGATCTTAATGTTTCTAGATAGGTAGATATAGATCTTAGGAAGTCGATATTCTTTGTATCGATTTCTTGCATGAATGGATGGCTGAAGGAAATAAACTTCCCATTAAGAAGGCTATCATCTATAGAGAATTGGAAATGGTTAGATAGACTTACCAGCTCAGCTGTCGTTAAGGCGGTGTCTCCATTCATGCGTTTATAGACGGCTCCTTTCCTTAAGCCTAATAGCTCCATAGAGCCATGAAGGACATTGTCCTGACCAATTGTTTTTTCTAATCCTTTAAAAAATTTTGTTTGTAGTTCTTGCTGAGGATTCATGCTAAAAGGCTTTATAGATAGTATCTAAAGATACAATAGTTTACAAATTATAAAATAATAATTTTAGTGTTTACCATTAATTTATATTATGTAGACACTATTGAATCATCTTTGAATTGCATTAAATAGATGAACTATGAAAGATGTGTTAGAATCTTTGGCAATAATTATCCTACCAATCATTTTTTGGGTCCTGATTCTATCTACTGGTTATGGGTGCCAAAGTTTATCTCAAATTATAGAGTTACCAATTGTTATAGTTATTTCTGGTGTAGTTGGATGCCTAATGAGGAATCAGAAAGTATACAATGTGCTTGGCGTCATATTTCTTATGGTCATTCTTGTAAGAGTTTTGATGCCTTGTATTCCCGAATAAAAATTAGAACATATGAACAGAATCTTACATCATCAAAACATTTAATTATGAACATTTATGAAAATAGTAATTCGGCAGCCTTTTATAATATGTCGTGGATTTCATTCGCGATATCTATGGGTGGCATGATCGCTGGGATTCTTTATTTAGAATCTGAGATTGCAATCAAAGGTTTTTTATTTATGGGTTATTTATTTACGGTGACATCTTGTTTTACTTTATCAAAAGTGATTAGAGATAAGCATGAGTCCGAAAGATTTATAACTAAGATGGAAAAAGCTAAAACAGAGAAGTTTATGGCTGATAATGTGGAGAATATAGTTAAGAAATAAGGAGTTTCTTAAAGCTTATTTGCTTGAAGAGGTTCAAGCACGTTTTATTTTATTGATTATCTCAATTAGTAGCAAAGAGAGAATCTTCAATATTTTGTTTTGATGTGTCTCGCTTTAAAGGCGGGGCACATTTTTTACTTTTCTTAAATAACAATCCTTTACATTCGCAATCTCATTATGAATCACAGCTACATAAAAGATTACATCTCGAAACAAGAAGAGGTTCTAAAGTCTTTACCTCAAGAAAAGGTTGTAGAGTTAATCGATATTTTTAAAAAGGCTTGGGAGGAAGAGCGACAGATATTTGTCTGCGGTAACGGTGGAAGTGCTGCAAACGCCTCGCACTTTATCACTGATCTAAGCAAGGCTGCATCAGATACGATGAATAGACGATTTAAAGGAATGACCCTTAATGACAATGTATCTTGGATGACTGCTCTTGGTAATGATTATAGTTACGAAGATATATTCATAGGACAGCTTAAGAATTTTGCACAAGAGGGTGATCTATTTATGGCATTGAGTGTAAGTGGAAATTCACCAAATGTAGTTAAAGCTATGAAATGGGCAAATGAGCAACAACTCCAAACAATTGCATTAGTTGGAGGAAAGAAAGGAGCCTTATCTGAACTTGCTTCTTTCTCAATTGTTGTAGAAGGAGAACATTACGGTAGGGTAGAAGACACACAAATGAGCATCTGTCACATGATCTGTTATGCTTTTATCGAGGATTCCCAAATAGGTAAGTAGGACTATAACGCTTGAATAATATCGTAGTTAGTCACCACTTGTAATTTACCAGATTTGTCTTTTGCTATTACGGCTGGCCTTTCTTTAGTAATATATTTATTAAGCTCTTTGACGTAAGTATCTGTATCTAATACAGGGAATGGTTTGTCCATAATCTTGCTTATTGGAGCTTCGATATTATTTAATGGATTTTCTAAGATGAAACTAAGTATTGTACTCTCTGTAACCGAACCTACTAGTTCTTCTTCACCATTAGTTACAGGTAGTTGAGAGATATCATGTTCTTTCATTAAATCCAAAACTATTTTAACCGACTTCTCCTTATTAACTGTAATGAATTCGGTAGTTAGTTTACGACTGAGTAAGTCTTCTACTTTAAGTTCAGTATCTAAAAATCCTCGCTCACGCATCCACTCATCGTTATAGATCTTACCTACGTACCTACTCCCATGATCATGGAAAATGATAACAACAATATCATCAGGAGACAACTGGTCTTTAAGCTGGATAAGACCTGCCATGGCTGATCCACAAGAGTAACCTAGGAGTATACCTTCTTCTTTCGCCAATCGTCTAGCATAAACAGCTCCATCCTTATCACTTACTTTTTCAAAATGATCAATAAGAGAAAAGTCTACATTTTTAGGAAGTATATCTTCACCGATTCCTTCAGTGATGTAAGGGTAGATTTCTTTCTCATCAAACTCTCCAGTCTCATGATACTTTTTAAACACTGAGCCATAAGTATCTACGCCCCATATTTTTACATTGGGGTTTTGCTCTTTTAGATATTTAGCTGTACCGCTTATTGTGCCTCCTGTCCCTACGCCTACTATTAGATGGGTTATTTTGCCATCTGTTTGTTTCCATATCTCTGGGCCAGTGGATTCGTAGTGAGCTTCTCTATTGGATAGGTTGTCATATTGATTACACCAGTAGGAATTAGGGATTTCTTTACTAAGACGCTCTGCAACTGAATAATAGCTCATAGCATTTTCGGCAGTTACATTAGTAGGACATACAATAACCTCAGCACCTACAGCTTTAAGGATATCCATTTTTTCTTTTGATTGTTTGTCCGTAGTTGTGAATATACACTTGTAGCCTCTTACAGCTGATACTAGCGCGATACCCATCCCAGTATTACCAGAAGTACATTCTATAATAGTACCACCTGGTTTAAGTAAGCCATTCTTCTCCGCATCATCGATCATCTTTACTGCCATCCTATCCTTAATCGAATGGCCAGGATTAAACGTTTCTACTTTAGCTAGTACTTGACACGGTAGTTCGTTTGCTATTTTATTTAGCTTTATAAGTGGAGTAGAGCCTATAGTCTCTAGTATATTATTTTTAAAATCCATTACTCTGTATATCTTATTTCTACGAAAAATTTAGAATCTATAACACCCAATGATTTTGCAGCCGCTGGGCCAATTAAAACACTAATGTCATCAGGGTAAACATTCTTTGGAATACGACCTATAACTTTAGCTTTGATCGTTCGGTTTAGCATATTATTTTTTAGTTCTATGGTAGAGCCGATTTTTGCTTTAGTATGGAGGGCAAGCAATTTACCATTATCACGTACTTTCTTGTCCCACATTCCTTTACCTTGGGATGCGATATAGATTATAGGTACTTCTAATTCCATTGCAGCAGAATCTAATTCTATATCAGAGATGTCTTCATCTACAAGGTTTTCATCCTCATCTATTTCAACTAAAGGCTCTACTAATAAGTTTTCAGTATCTAATTCTAAAACTTGACTTTGCACGAGTGATGCGATTTCAATATCAATGAAATCTTTTGGGATAGTGCTCAACCATCCTACATGAATTTTTTCTCCAATTGCCAGATCGAAGTCTTTCATTTTGTTCCTTGCCATCAAGTCATCAAGTGACTGATAAAAGTAGTGACGAGCAATCCTGAATAAATTATCCTTTGCCCTAACTTGATAAACCACAGGAATGTACTGTTGCTTATTGTACTTGTAAGTTTCTTCAGTAACAAGAGACTTCTCACTAACGGGGATGATAATTTCCTTTTGTTGAGAAAGGGTAGATAAATCAGCTATCCTATTAACCTCTAAAATCTGATCAGGGTCTGTACCAAATAGCGTACTGAGATCCTCTATTTTATCTTGCTTGTCAAGTTTGTGTTTGTAGAATAAGACATTTTGATCATTCATCGTCAAAACGATAGTATCTTGCTTAAATAAATATGATTTATTATCAGCTTGAGCATTGAATGCAAACAGGAAAACGACAACTAAAATGGGGTAGAATTTCATATCAGAGAATAATAGATACAAATATATTAATAAAAATCATCATATATAACTAATTGATTTAAAAGATATTGATCTGAAAATTGCGATAATTATACCTGCTAGATATGAGTCATCAAGATTTCCTGGGAAGTTGCTCAAGCTACTTAACGGCAAACCAGTACTATCTTGGGTTTACGAGCGCTTAGAACCATTAAACGGACAAGCGAGAATCATAATTGCTACCGATGATAATAGGATTAAAGCATTGGCCGAGGAGATTGGCGCAGAGGTGTTAATGACAAGTCCCAATCATCAAAGTGGAACTGATCGCTGCGCAGAAGTGGCTGCCTTGCTGGATGAAGAAATCATAATTAATGTACAAGGTGATGAGCCATTTATTGAAAGGCAACCTATCCAAGATTTGATCAATTATTTTCGGCATAATGACCACGCTCAAATCGCCACTTTAGTTTGTCCTATTCAAAATGAAAATTTGATAAAAGATAAGAACACCGTAAAAGTGGTGAAGACCAATTCAGGTAAGGCACTTTATTTTAGCCGTTCTGCGATTCCATCTTCGATACCATCCATGCATTTTAAACACATCGGTGTTTATGCCTTTAGGAAACAAGTCCTGATGGAAATTTCAAAATTACCACCATCAAAGTTAGAATTAGCTGAATCACTGGAGCAGCTTAGGTGGTTAGAAAATGATTTTAGTATACATACCCTGATGACTGACATGGACGGATTAAGTATTGATACTGAGGAGGATTTAAAAAAAGCCGAGTTAATGATTAAGAAAATTAAGCTTTAATGAAGTGGTGGTTGTTTATTATTTTAACACGATTTTAGCCAAAAATTGCGGCCCAAAAGTATTGTGTGGTTTCTAATGGCTGACATTTCATACTTGTCTACTAATGTATCATCTCTCTGGAATTATAGAAAACGATCTTAAAAATCCTCTAATTTTATAAATCCTAGTTCATACAGAAAAGCAACAATCACTTAAAGAAAAGTCCGATCAAAACTAAGCGGTAATAGACCCTTCACTGAGTCGAATTCGTAAATGTCACCAGTCTCACCTTGAAGCAATAACCTAATAGGTGCATCTTGCCGTACTTCGAATTCTGCTATGATTTGTCTGCATGCTCCACAAGGAGTTACTGGCTGAGTCACTGGAGTGCTGGGATTACGT
>CALFUQ010000369.1 GCA_937929885.1 uncultured Saprospiraceae bacterium | reverse complement strand
TCCGCATAAGGGTTGTCGACCATTAGCTGATGCCCCGCAGAAGACGAAACAGATTTCTCTGCAGAACTTACAATTAAAATATCATCATGCAGGCTTTGGAATACAGGATTTACATTGTTTAGACCTACCGCATATTCGTTAGAGTATGTAGGATCTAGCGCTGTCTCTCCCCAAACACAAAAATCTTTGTAAACTGACCTGCTAGCACTACCGCTCCCCAACCTCGCAATGAATGAAGCCTTATGCAGAAAATGTTCATCTTGCTCTTTACCCTCCAACTCATATTCTATATCTGTCAGACAGAGTGCTAATGCACTCATACTAGATGCTGAGGAAGCTATACCTGATGAATGAGGAAATGAGTTATGGCTTTCGATTTCTAAGTCTACACTTTTTAGATAGGGAAAGTACTTAATTATACTGTCGAGATATTTTTGTATACGTTTAGCAAAACTCTCGTTCTGCTTTCCTTCAAATTTAAATTTGATTGATGCTTTTTCTTTTTCTTCAACCCTTGCTGCATACTTGACTTGCATGTCGGTACGTGCATTAGTTAGGCTAAAACTTAGCGATGGGTTATTCGGCAGTTGAATACCATACTTTCCCCAGTACTTTACTAATGCTATATTAGAAGGACTTCGCCATGCAGCCACTCCTGAAGCAGTTTCTGGTCGCATCGGTTTTCCTATAAAATTATCAGACATACTCTATTCATCTACAGCTACCTCATATGAGATATCAAAATCTTGTAATACTATATCTAAAATAGGATTTTCTCCTTGTTGATAGCCGTGTCTTAATCTATATCCTAAGAGTTTACTCGACTGGTTCCAGTACATAGCCTTAAACTTTCCTCTGAACTCCCTTATCACATCATACATCTGCACATCTAATTCTCGCTCAATCATCTTGACTAGTATTTTTCCCTGTGTTTTAGATAAACCTTTTAAGGGATCTTCAAACTTTTGCTTTAGCTCCTTATTCCTCGCCTTAATATATTTTTTCCGCTTCCTCTTGCTCATGTCCCTAGTTGCATAATTGATGTCCTTATATACCTTAATCGCTTCTAGTGCATATGGATAAACCTTGGCTGCGTAGTATTTATACTTTCTATATCGCTTATAGTCATCTGCATTATCAAATGATCGTGGTGAGCTAATACTAACATCTTCTATTTCTGCCAGAACCATCGTATCGCCATCTGTGATTAAAACAGGATAGACTTTACCCCTAATCTCTACATATTGTGTCGCTAAGGTGTCTGCTGTCCCTCCTATTTCTATATCTTCTATAACCTCTAGAGAGTCCTTAAATATATCCATACCAGTACTATCCTGCTGCGAAGATTGCGCTTCAGCAAGGTTGCCAAAAAGTAATAATATGTATATAAATATGATCCTCATGCCGTTGATGCATTTACAATATTAATACTAAAACGTTGATTCGATTTATCAAGTTACATTTGCACTGTTATATAAATTGTAATGATATTTCTTTCAAGACTTGTTTCGTCCTTATTTCATCCTGTTTTCATACTTAACTATGTCTTAATACTTCTATTTCTGGTCAACCCCTATTTGTTTAGCATACAAGACAATAAGCAAAAAGGCTTACTTTTCATTTCAGTCTTTTTGTTATCTGTCTTCTTCCCGCTATTCACCATTGTGGTAATGAAGTTGGTTGGGTTTATAGATAGCTTAGAAATCAAAGACAGAAAAGAGCGAGTCATGCCTTTGGTTATCACGGGGGTGTTTTACCTCTGGCTCTTTGTAAATATTCGCCAAAACAGTATCGTCCCATCTGCTTTCGCAATATTCGTGCTGGGAGCTACCATTGCTTTGTTTATAGCATTCTTTATCAATAACTTTTCAAAGATCAGCCTTCACACCGTAGGCATGGGTGGCTTAGTTGCCATGGTCTTTCTAATTAGAAATTATTTCAGCTATAATATTTTTCATTTTGATGCAGGGTGGCTTGGTCGCTATTCTATCAGCCTAGATTTTATGCTGTTCTTGTCAATCATTTTTGCTGGTCTCGTGGGGACTTCACGCTTACACCTAAATGCACATAGAAAGCAAGATGTCTATATGGGGTACCTCGTTGGTTTCATCGCTCAGGTAATAGCCTTCAGGTTTTTATTTGAAGGATGATTTCAGAACTCATAAGTGAGCGCCACTCCACTACCTTTCGATGAAAGGCTTAATCCCTCTGGTAACGAATTTTTTAATCGGTGTAACTCAGGCACAAAGTATCCTATCAAACTTCCTGCTACTAAGCCAGCAGCAATATCTGTAGGGAAGTGTCGCCCAGCCTTGTATCTCAAATATCCTGTCGTGGTGGGTATGAGAAAAGCAGAAGTCCAAATGATTAGTTTCCATTTACTATCAGGATATAAATCAGAAAAAACTTTAGCGGTGAAGATGCTAATCGTGGCAGTATGTGAGACATGACCAGAATAGAAGCTTTTCCGCCCGTTTGTAGTTTGCTTTGCGTTGAGATCAAATTCAGGATTATATAAGAAGGGCCTATTGCGCTTAGTTATAAGTTTTACTAATTGTGTGCTGAGCACATTAAAAGAAAACGCTTCAAAATACATTAAGCCTATTTCTTTCGATTCTCTTCTCACTTTGTCTGACAAGAATAAGGGTGCAGGGACAAAGAAAACACCGTATTCAAAAACATCGCTGAGGCTTTTTGCACTTGCAGAATTTTGATCCACCGTTGATCGGTCTATACGCGGGATATCATCTATGTTTAGATTTAATATCTCTAGTTCTCCTAGTCCTGTTAAATTATTATCCATTACCAGGTCTGCAATACCCATTGTCAAACAAGCACCTCCTATGGAATAGTCTATCTTTTTGTTGAATTGATAGGTTTTTGATTCCTGCGCATGGCATAGTGCTCCGCAGAATATTAATAAAAATAAAAGTGATACTCTCATTAATATTCTTCTGCTAGCAGATCAAATATTTCGTCAAGTTGATCAAAGTTTTTAAATCCTACCTTTTCCTCTGGTTGGCCTTCTACAATTATTCCTTCAATGTCTTTTTGGTTTATAATTTGCTCGATTGGTACTGATAGCAAGTTTGCTCTTACAAATGGCATTTGCTCTTCGCCGTTATCACTTAATTTAGTAAGGTTCCCATCAGTAGTTCTCAAAAAACATTCAGCATCTACAATCTGACCCTTAAGATCATCTAAGAAACTCTTGCTGTCAGAAACAAAACCTGCCGGAGATAAGCCTAAAATAAAATTAAATAGTGGCGGTGTTAAGCTCTGGTTGAAGTCCAATAAAATTTTTACTCCTTCAACCCATTCCTTAATTTCTGTTATAGACTCCTGATTTATATTTGATAAATTAAAAATCAAATAATCAACCCCATAAGCCGAAAAATATCTCGCATCAGTTAGGTTAAGAATATTATCAGCAATTACTTTTGTTTTCAACATCTGTTTCTAATCTTCAGGTGTAAATTTACGGGTATATTAATTACTAAATGAAGAATCATTATTACGAAGATATCTATGAAATAACAAGATCAATACCTATTGGTAAAGTGAGTACCTATGGGGCAATTGCAGATTACCTAGCTCTCGGCTCCGCCAGAATGGTCGGTAGAGCCCTAAGTCAATGTAATCTCTCAGGTAATGGTGATATACCTGCCCACCGTGTCACTAACAGGATAGGAGAGTTAACAGGTAGGGGAAAATTTAAACCTCCTTCGCTAATGAGAAAGCTACTAGAAAGCGAAGGCGTAAAGGTTAAAAATCATAAAGTGGTAGAATTTAAAACTCGCTTTTGGCATCCAGGTGAACATTTGTAATCCTCAATTTTGAAAAGAATACACCTCATATCTAGTCCAAGGAATATTTCCACAGCTCTGATGTATGCGTTTGGTAACAGACAAGATACCTCTGTCGTAGATGAACCATTCTATGCCAACTACCTATCTAGGGTCGATATAAAACATCCAGGGCAAGAGGAAATATTAGCTGCATTGCCCCACTCCCAGGATGACGTCTTGTCACAATATGTTTTGTCGGACTACCCTACTGCTAATTTGTTTATTAAAAACATGGCTCACCACTTAGATGGTATAGATTACAGTTTCGCAAATAAACTCCAAAATCTATTTCTGATACGGAAGCCTGCGCAACTCATCGCATCTTTTGCTAAGGTTATTCCTAGTCCAACCATGAGAGACATTGGCGTAAAAGCACAATGGGATATTTATACTAACCTCGTTGATCAGGAAGCTAAAGTTACTTTAGTTGACTCAAATGAATTACTAAAAAATCCAAAGAAGGTCTTAACCCACGTGTGCGAAAACTTAGATATTCCATATGATGATGCGATGCTAAAATGGTCCGCTGGCCCGCGAGTTGAAGATGGCGTCTGGGCAAAACATTGGTACCAAAATGTACATCAATCTACTGGATGGGAAAAACAAAGAAAAAAAGATCGCATCTTACCAGAGCATTTGATTTCGCTATGTGAAGAAGCAAATGAATATTACGAAAAGATGTTTGAGCACTCTATAAAAGCATAACTATGTTACAGAAATTTGATGATAGAAATAAGGATATCAAAGTATGGATCAAAGACAGGCTCTATTCTCGAGATGAAGCTAAGGTGTCCGTATTCGATAGTGTCGTACAAGGAGGCGATGCCGTGTGGGAAGGTTTGCGCGTTTATCCCAATGGCATCTTTTTATTAGACCGTCATTTAAACCGGTTGTTTGAGTCTGCTAAGGCGCTAGCCTTCACAGATATTCCTGACGAAGCATTCATAAAAAACGCGCTAAAAGAAACTCTTGGTGCAAACGGAATGCAAAAGGATACCCATATTAGATTGACACTTACGCGGGGGGAGAAAATTACTTCGGGAATGGATCCAAGACTTAATCAAAAAGGATCTTGTCTTATCATCCTGCCAGAATGGAAACCTCCTGTCTATGATAATGAACACGGAATCACAGTTTTCACTAGCACGATTAGGCGAAATAATCCTTCCTTCCTAGATTCTAAAATTCACCATAACAACCTGCTTAATAATATCCAAGCAAAGATTCAATCCAATGTTGCAGGTAAAGATGCAGCGCTGATGCTAGATTACTTTGGTTTTGCAGCCGAGCTTAATGGGACCAATATCTTTATGGTCAAAGGACACAAGGTTTATACTCCATTTGCCTCTGCTTGTTTGCACGGAATTACAAGAGGTCTCATCATTGAACTCTGTGAAAAAAATGATATCCCAATTGAAGAAAGAAATATCTCACTAACGGAGCTTTATAATGCTGATGAGTTTTTTTGTACTGGGACTATGGGAGAATTAACTCCTATTGTCGAGCTAGATGGCAGGGATACTAAAAACAAATCTGGCTATCCGATGCTTAACAAATTGATAACCCTTTTTGAAGCTACAAAACACGATCATTGTATAGCTATAAATTAAACTTATGAAAATTACGCTCAGTTTACTTGTTTGTTTCTTTTGTGTTAGCCTCTCTGCTCAGAGTGTGATAGGCGTATGGAAAACTGTTGATGACAACGATGGCTTAGAGAAATCTAACATTGAGCTATATGAAGTCAATGGAAAATTACATGGTAAGATTGTAAAACTATTAGATGGTGCTGAAGGAGATAAGTGTTTAGCTTGTAAAGGCGATAAAAAAGACGCGCCTTTAATTGGGATGGAGATTATCTGGAATTTGAAAAACAGCAAAGGAACATATTCTGGCGGCAAAATCCTCGACCCAGAAACTGGTAAAGAATACAAATGCAAAATAGCACTAGGAGATAACTCTAATGAACTAGATGTTCGAGGTTATATTGGCTTTTCTCTAATTGGCAGAACTCAGACTTGGTATAGGGTGGAGAATTAAAAACTCTTTGTCCCTTAGTGACATCTCTACCTCTGAAACAAGAGAAACCACACTGCTTTATACTATCTTTTTAACTTATGTGTTGTTTTATGGTTGAAATTCGCAATATGAATATTGTGCAGAACTTCTTTTTTAACACTCTTTACTTTGGCAGAAAAGCATTTAACCTATAATGCTTCTTTCTGGCGTCAAATTTGCAAAACATAAACAATAAAAGGCACAGAGGCCTAGTTTATAATACCACATGAGTTATTTTATCAACCAAAAACAACTATATGGAGCAACCCTACACTCAAGAACATTTAGTTCAATTTATTTACAAAGAAACACCGGTACTAGAGACGTTTGAGATAGAAGATGCCTTAGAAAACAATGCTGTGTTAGCTAATCAATGTGCTACATTGATGAGTGCTTTCAACAAATTGCCTGAGGTAAAACTAAATCCATCCAACCAAACCATCCTGAGACTTCTAGACTACAGCAGAAAACCTGCTAAAGTCAGTTGTTAAGAGAACCAAAGAGAAGATGTTTCTTATACCCCTTAATGTTAGTTTACATTAAGGGGTTTTTTTGTGCCTATATCCTTCTAAATAGGCGATTAATATTAAATTTGTACATATATTAATTTTTCAAATAGCTAATCAGCTATTACTCACACATCTAATCTAAGATCCAATGTCAAAAGAAAAAGAAGCAAAGCTAAAAGCACTTAGTCTTACGCTCGATAAGCTAGAAAAAACATACGGTAAGGGTACCATCATGAAGCTTGGTGATAAACAAGTAGTTGACATCGATGCTATCCCTTCTGGGTCATTAGGTCTTGATCTTGCATTAGGCATAGGTGGGTTCCCTAGAGGAAGAATAGTAGAAATATACGGACCAGAATCTTCTGGTAAAACAACATTAGCAATCCATGCAATTGCAGAGTGTCAAAAAGCTGGTGGGATAGCAGCCTTCATTGATGCTGAGCATGCCTTCGATAGATTTTATGCTGAGGCCCTAGGTGTAGATACTGAGAACCTATTAATCTCTCAGCCAGACAATGGTGAGCAAGCCTTAGAGATAGCAGAGAATCTAATTCGTTCTGGTGCTGTAGATATATTGGTTATAGATTCTGTGGCAGCTCTTGTGCCTAGAAGCGAGATAGAGGGAGAGATGGGAGATTCTAAAATGGGTCTTCAAGCAAGGTTAATGTCTCAGGCGATGAGAAAGTTAACTGCCTCTATAGGTAGAACTGGATGCTGTTGCATCTTCATCAATCAGCTTAGAGAGAAGATCGGTGTGATGTTCGGTAATCCAGAAACAACTACTGGTGGAAACGCACTTAAGTTTTATGCTTCTATAAGACTAGATATCAGACGATCAGGATCAGCGATCAAAGACAAAGAAGGTAACGTAACTGGAAGTCCCGTAAAAGTAAAAGTTGTCAAAAATAAATTAGCTCCACCATTCAGACTTGCTTTGTTCGAAATCACTTTCGGTGAGGGTATATCTAAGGTTGGAGAGATTGTCGATATAGGAGCTGAGCTCGACGTTATCAAGAAGAGTGGTTCTTGGTACAGCTATAATGGTTCTAAGATTGCTCAAGGTAGAGAAGGTGCTAAGAACTTCTTAAAAGACAATCCAGAACTAGCGGTAGAAATCGAAAACAAGATCAAGGCACATCTTAAGGGAGAGGTGGAAGAAGTAGTGGAAGAGCCTGAGACTGTTGATGCAAAAGAAGTACCTGCGGAAGAAGAAGCTTAGTCTTCGGTTAGTTCCAGGTAAAACTTTCGATCATTTTATTAATGTCCTCTTTGACAAATTCGTGAATGATATTCATCGAGTCTGGGTTTACTTTATTTTCAAAATAGAGCGCACCCCTGAAGAAATGCTGCGTTGTGTCAGTAAGAAAAAATTGCATAGGAGAAGCAACGGGCCCTCCTAAATCAAAAAGCACTCCTGATACATTGTTTTCTTTTTGGATTTTAAACTCGTCACGATAATTTGCCTTGATACGGTGTTTCCCTACTAACTCAAACGCATCAGTAACTAAACTGTCAAATGCTGTTCGGTTATTGATGGGATAATAACTACAATGTAGCTTACCGTTAAACGCAGGAAACACTAAATCAAACCAGCATGGGTCTGGAGACTTTTCTTCAAAGAAGAATTTGTCCTTAACTATCTCTGCATAGCTTGGCTTTTCAAATTCGAAGGCACAGTCTTTAATTTCTACTTTGTCATATGACTTAGTTGGAAACTCTACCCTTGGGTAGGTGCGTGGCTTGGGAAGTATAGCAACTTCTTCTCTACAAGAAAAAGCTATCATAACAATTATGATCATACTTAACCCTCTACTAATCTTCCTCATCTACGATATCTTCTAAAGTAATTTTTATTTTTTCTACCCTCTTTTTAGAGGCAGAGATGATTTTAAATTTAAATCTATCAAACTCCATCTCTTGATCGATTTTAGGTATTTGTCCCACTAACTCGAGCACTATACCCGCCAAGGAATCTGCATCTCCTCTTACCTTATCAAACTCTTCAGACTCCACACCTATAATCTTACATACATCATTAAGCATAGTCTTCCCTTCGAAGATGTAGTTGTGGTCATTTATTTTGATGTAATCTGCAGACTCTTGCTCATCAAACTCATCTGTTATTTCTCCTAACACTTCTTCCATCACATCTTCCAAAGTAACAATGCCTGCCCCGCCCCCGTATTCGTCTACTACTACTCCCATATGCATTCTCTTTTGCTGGAAGAGTTTCATCAAGTCATTTATCTTTTTCGCTTCAGGGATATATAAGACATTATTTCTAATGTGCTGTTGCCAGTTGTAATTGCTCGGCTCGTTAGAATGATCTATTAGGTCTTTGATATACAAAATACCTACTATGTTGTCAAAGTCCTCTTGAATGACAGGCAGCCTAGAGTAGCCTGATTCTTTTACTGTCTTCATAATCGTATCATAATCAGACTCAATATCGAGCGCCAAGACATCAACTCTTGACTTCATAATTTGCTTTACTGCAACATCATTAAACTTGATAATCCCTTTAAGAATATCAGCCTCCTCCTCTGTGCTGTCTTCTTGAGAGACTGTTAATTCGATTGCCTTGTCTAATTCCTCTTTAGTTTCAGCTTGACTTGATTGCTTTCTTGTCAGGCGGTCTTCTATTCGATTAGTACTCTTAACCATAAAACCACTGATGGGGCTAAGTGCCTTGCTGAGAATCGTCAACGGCCTACTCATAGTTTTTGCAAATCCCATTTTATTCACATTGGCATATATTTTAGGTGTTACCTCGCCAAACAACACAAGTAAGAATGTTACTAAAAGAATGGTCAATAAAAAACTAATGATATGAATGAATGTGTCAACAGAAAAAATACCAATTTGAGACTCCAGATATGCTGCCCAACGATCGAATGTTCCATCGCTGAAAACGTTGCGTAACAGATAATCTGTCAAAATTACGATTGCAATATTTATAAAGTTATTAGCAACCAATATTGTTGCTAGTAATTCTTGTGGCTTCTCTTTTAATTTTAGTATAAGCTCACTCTTCTTTGCCTTTTCTTCTTTGAGGTCCTTAATGTCATTGGGGCCAAGAGAAAAATATGCTACCTCTGACCCAGATATCAGTGCAGAGCAAACTAGTAAAAAAATAAGTAGAGCAATAAAAAGAAATATCCCAGGAGTAGAAATGAGTAGAAGAGATAGTTGTATATAATAATCTAGGTCCGGGGGCTCCGATTCCAAAATGGAAGATTTAGTTAGTAATTACGATTGCTCAAATACATAGATATTAGAACGGTAAGTCGTCTTCCTCTTGTACAGCAGAAAAATCCTTTGCGGCTGTTTTCGGCGGTGCCATACTCTCTCCACCTGAAGGTAATTCGTCATTAGAAGATGGGAAATTATTTGAGTATCCTCCACTACCATTATCTTCTCTTTTCTCTAAGAGCCTAAAAGTATTGGCTACAACTTCTGTGGTATACTTATCATTTCCTTCTTTGTCTTGCCATTTTCTTGTAGTAAGTTTTCCTTCTACGTAGACTAAGCTTCCTTTCTTTAAACTACGTTCAGCACGTTCAGCAAGATTTCTCCAGCATACAATATTATGCCACTCTGTATTTGTCTGCCATTCGCCAGCTTTATCCTTATAGCTCTCATTCGTCGCTACTGAAAATTTACCCACGGCACTCCCGCTTTCTAAATGTCTTACCTCTGGATCTTTGCCTAGGTTGCCTATTAACGTTACTCTGTTTAACATGATTTTTCTTTACTTAAATAAAGATATCGAATTATCATTCAAATAACAATCTATAATCTTAGGGAAGGCGTGCTTATCAAAAGATATCTTGTCTATTAGCTTGTATGGGGAGCTGGGGACAACTTTTGCTAGTAATTCTACTTTGTAAAAAGACCCAATTATGGTTTGATGGGTGAGTTGTTGCTTGTAAACCTTTTGCTCGTTTTTCCATCTAAACCTTCCCTCATACCCAAGGTAGTCTGATAACCAGTTATTGATTATTGACCTTGTGAGGTTTGTTGATTTAGTATCTTCTAGATATGGATATTCATAAAGAAGTTGCCACACATCTTTCTCAATTCGTTGTCTGATTAAAGTCTTAGTCTTAAACTCCAAAACCATGTAATTAAAATACCTGATTTTCTTTATTAGCTTTTTTGATTTTATTGGAAGGCTACCCACTAAGTTTTTATCGTGAGCTACACAGGTTTTCTTCATTGTGCACTTAGCACAGTTTGCTTGCTTGGGTGTGCACTGTAATGCTCCGAAATCCATTAACGCCTGGTTGTATATTGCAGGCTTTGTTTTATCAACTAGGTCTTGCGCTAGCATTTCGAACTTCTTCTTGCCTTCTGTCTGGTCTATAGGATCTTTTATTCCAAACGCCCTAGCTAATACTCTGTATACATTACCATCGACTACACCTATCTTTTCGTCGTAAGCAAAAGTCGCAATAGCTGCGCTTGTATATTTTCCTATCCCTTTGAGTTTTTGTAATTCCTTGCTGTTAGTGGGGAATTTACCATCGTAACTATCACATATTTGGTTAGCGGCATAATGTAAGTTTCTTGCTCGGCTATAGTAGCCCAGCCCTTCCCATAATTTTAATACCTCATCTATTTCTGCTACTGCTAAGTCTTTTACCGTAGGGAATCTCTTTACAAACTTATCGTAATATGGAGTCCCTTGGCTGATTCTAGTTTGTTGCATGATGATCTCATACAACCATATTTTATATGGATCATGGTGCACCATCCATGGGTGTTCTCTCTTGTTGTTTTTATACCACTTAAAAAGCTGCTTTCTAAAATTAGATTTATCCACTTCCTAAAAATAACACAGGCGCTTATCATTACTGATAAACGCCTGTGTAAAAATTATTACCGAAACTGTATTATGCTATCATTTTGCTTCTCACCAAATTAAAGTCTCCATAGTGATTAAGAATTTTCTCTTTCAGTGCTTTTCTAGCAAAGAATATTCTTGACTTTACTGTGCCCAAAGGCAGCTCTAACTCATCTGCAATTTCTTGGTACTTAAAGCCTTCGTAATGCTTTAAGAATGGTATTTTGATGTTGTCTTCTAACTCACCGATCATACGTTCTAGCTCATCCATGAGCATATTAGACCCTGCCTCATTAGAGATCATTACACTACCTGAGTTTATGAAATACATGTTATCCGTAGAATCAACAATTGTATTTCTCTTTACCTTCTTACGGTAGTTATTAATAAAGATGTTTTTCATTATAGTAAATAACCACGCTTTCAGATTAGTCCCTGGTTGGAACTTCTCTCTGTTAGTCATAGCTCTAAATGCAGTCTCCTGATATAGGTCTTTCGCATCTTCATCATTCTTAGTCAGGTTGTACGCAAACGAATTAAGTGAGCTCGTAAGCGCATCAAATTTGTTGTTGAATTCTATTGTTGACATAAATTAT
>CALFUQ010000368.1 GCA_937929885.1 uncultured Saprospiraceae bacterium | reverse complement strand
TCTCGATATTGCCAGCTGTTTTGCCGTGGCCTCTAAGATCAGGCGCGTAAACAGCTATTCCTTCTTTGTTAAGTTGATTTGCAAAAGACTCATAACGAGCGCCATGCTCTGCCATGCCATGTATGATAATCATGACTGCTTCTACTTGGTCTGGCAGCCAGGAATGCAGATGTAAGTGATAATCCATTAGATAGATGCTGCTAGATAAGATGCTTCATTGATCGCCCGTTTTGCATCTAACTCAGCTGCCTCATTAGCACCGCCGATTAGATGTATTTTAATATTAGCCTTTTCTAAATCTTCTTTGAGATCTCTTAATGGCTCTTGGCCTGCGCAGATTACTACATTATCTACTTCTAGGATCCGCTTCTCCTCACCTACCGTTATGTGTAATCCATCGGTATCAAACTTGTCATAGACAACACTGCCTATCATATTTACTTTCTTCATAGCAAGACTAGATCTATGAATCCATCCTGTAGTTTTACCTAATTTCTTTCCGTGCTTACCTTTAGATCTTTTCAGCAAATAGATTTCTCTAGCTGATGGTTCTGGATCTGGAGCCTCAGCTAAAGAGCCTGCTTTAGCATAATCCATATCTACTCCCCATTCCTTCATGTAAAGTGCTACATCTTGACTTGGGGATTCGCCTTGGTGAGCTAAAAATTCTGCCATATCAAATCCTATACCTCCTGCTCCTATAATCGCTACCCGATCACCTACCTTTGCATTGTTATAGAGTACTTGTGCATAGTCTAAGACTTTAGGATTGTCAGATCCAGGGAATTCAACTTTACGAGGTGTTACACCTGTACAGAGGATCACTTCATCAAAATCTTGTCTCTGAAGATCATCGGCAGTTACCCGAGTATTTAGTTTTAGATTAACGCCTGTTAATTCTATCTGTCTATTAAAATATCTAATCGTCTCTGCATAATCTTCTTTTCCTGGAATTACTTTGGCCATATTAAACTGACCACCTATCTCCTTCTCCGCTTCGAATAAGTGCACTTCATGACCTCGCTGAGCAGCTAGAGTAGAACTCGCTAATCCTGCTGGGCCTGCTCCTACTACTGCAATTTTTTTCTTTTGTGTTGTTGGTTCAAAGTTTAATTTAGTCTCGTGACATGCTCGTGCATTCACCAAGCAAGAACAAACTTGCATGGTAAAAGTATGATCAAGACATGCTTGATTACACGCTATACAAGTATTGATTTCATCGCCTCTATCCTCCATTGCTTTAATTACAAACTCAGGATCTGCTAAAAACGGTCTAGCCATCGATATCATATCTGAGCATCCATCAGTCAACACTTTCTCAGCTATCTCTGGTGTGTTGATTCGATTAGTTGCTATCAAGGGGATATTTACTTCGCCCATCATACGCTTCGTTATCCATGCAAAGCCTCCTCTAGGAACTACTGTTCCAATCGTTGGTACACGTGCTTCATGCCATCCAATACCAGTGTTGATTATTGTAGCTCCTGCTTTCTCGATCTCTTTAGCTAGTTGTACCACTTCATCCCAAGTACTTCCTCCTTCTACTAAGTCAAGCATCGACAATCTATAGATGATGATGAAATTCTCGCCTACTCTTTCTCGAGTTCGTCTTACTATCTCAATTGGAAATTTAATTCTATTCTCGTAAGACCCACCCCAGCTGTCAGTACGCCTGTTAGTTTTGGTCGCAATGAACTGATTTATTAGATATCCTTCTGATCCCATAATCTCTACTCCGTCATAGTTAGCATACTGAGCCATAGCAGCACTGTGTGCATAAGATTCTATAGTATCTTCTATTTCATCTTCTGTTAGCGCTCTTGCAGGGAATGGAGATATTGGAGCTTTGGTGTCACTGGCAGAAACATTTTTCTCTGTGTATCCATATCTTCCAACATGCAAAATTTGCATGCAAATTTTTCCTCCTTCGTCGTGTACAGCTTTAGTTACTTCTTTATGTTTTGCTGCATAAGGAATATTATCCATTGCCTCACCAATCGGCAATGCATGACCTAAGTGATTAGGAGAAATACCTCCAGTAACAATCAGACCTACTTGTCCTCGAGCGCGTTCGCCATAATATGCAGCCATCCGCTCAAATCCCTCTGGTGCTTCTTCTAGCATGGTGTGCATAGATCCCATTAAGACTCTATTCTTAAGAGTTGTAAAACCTAGATCTAATGGTTCTAGTAATTTTGGATATTTAGGATGTGCCATTTATTTAAATTTATTTGAAACTATCATTGTTTTACTGTCTCCAGAATAATCATAAAACCCTTCACCAGATTTCTTACCAAGTTTACCAGCAGTCACCATATTTGCAAGAAGCGGATTAGGGGCATATTTAGGATTGCCGAATCCATCATGAAGAACTTCTAAAATAGACTTACAAACATCTAGGCCTATAAAATCGGCTAACTGTAATGGACCCATAGGATGCGCCATACCTAACTTCATGACAGTATCAATCTGTTCTACGCCAGCTACGCCTTCATGCAGTGCTGAGATGGCTTCATTAATCATCGGCAATAAAATCCTGTTAGCTACAAAGCCCGGATAATCATTTACTTCAACAGGTATTTTGCCTAGGGTCTTGGACACTTCCATTACCTTAGCGGTCACATCATCATCTGTTGCATATCCTCTAATTACCTCTACTAATTTCATTACAGGCACTGGATTCATAAAATGCATGCCGATTACTTTCTCTGGTCTTGTAGTGGCTGCTGCAATTTTTGTTATGGATATAGATGATGTATTACTTGCCAGTATGCAATTCGCTGGAGCATGTTCATCTATTTGTTTGAATATTTTAAGTTTTAGATCTTCATTTTCTGTAGCTGCTTCGATCACTAAGTCTGCATCTTTTACAGCTTGTTGTAGATCGGTTAGGGTATTGATTTGTTCTAGCGTGTCAGTCTTTGTTCGTTCGGTTATTTTTTCTTTAGAGACCATTCGCCAGAGATTCTTCTCTATAGTTTTCACTGCATTATCTAATGCCTCTGCTGAAATATCACATAAGTTGACCTCAAATCCCTTCATGGCGAATACGTGAGCTATCCCATTACCCATTGTTCCAGCTCCGATTACTGCTACCTTTTTCATAAGTATTATTTAATAGGAGTGAAAATATAAAAAAGCTCGATGTCAAGTAGAAGTACTATAGTCTTTATTAGCTTTGGTCAAGCATAAAAGCCTCTAAAGTTGATATTAATAGTAGAAAGCGGTAGTACTAAAGCAGATTGGGTATTAGTCGATAATGGTAATCTCCATAGCAGGTTTACAACAGAAGGGCTTAATCCATTCACTAATGCCGATTATGATCAAATAATCGCTAAGACTGTAGGTGATAATTTAAGTGATTATGATATCTCCCATATATGGTTTTATGGAGCAGGAATAGTTGGTGAAAAAGAAGAGACGAATGTTGCATCTGCTTTCAATGATATAAGTAAGGGTCGATCTACTCAAGTTGTCATAGAAGTGAAGGATGATCTTATTGCTGCTGCGCGTGCAACTTGCGGTACAGATGAAGGAATAGTCTGCATATTAGGGACAGGAAGTAATATAGGGCACTTTGATGGTACTCAGATAATAGCCAAGGTAGCCAGTGGTGGTTACTTGCTTGGCTCTGAAGGTAGCGGAATGGCATTAGGTAGGGAGGTGCTTAAAATGTATATCCGAGACCAACTAACTCCCGCATCTATTAAATTTTTAGAATCAGAGTATCAGATTTCTAAAGAGAACATATTTGATAAAGTTTACACTCAGCATATTATCAATAGATATGTTGCTTCATTCGCAAAAGCCATAACAGGATTAGAGCCTCATGAGAAATTAACTATTACAAGCAAGGTTTTTAATGAGTTTCTAGAGGAGCGTATTCTTAAACTAGAAGCATCTAAAAAACTACCTTTAAATTTTGTGGGATCTGTAGCAGATTCTTTCTCAAAAGAGATAGAAGATATGTTAAAAAAGAATAATTTGTCCCTCGGTAAAATCGTTGATAAACCAATACATAATTTGGTTGAATACCACATAAAGCACAACTAGCAAAATATGAGTACGAAGTATAGTAAAATTGCAGTATTTACATCAGGTGGCGATGCTCCTGGAATGAATGCAGCAGTGAGAGCAGTAGTAAGGACAGCAATATATCATGATATAGAAGTTTACGGTATCTACAGAGGATATGAAGGTATGATAGATGGTGATATTAAGAAGTTAACTAAAGGAGCTGTAGGTAATATCATCCATAGAGGAGGTACAGTACTCAGAACTGCACGAAGTGAAGAATTTAGAACGGTAGAAGGACGAGCGGAAGCAGCCAAGCAACTAAAAAAACATGGAATTGAAGCATGTATTGCGATCGGGGGTAATGGTACTTTCACTGGAGCACTTAAATTTTCTGAAGAGCATCAGATTCCATTCATAGGATTGCCAGGTACTATTGATAATGATATATATGGATCAGATTATACGATTGGATTTGATACAGCGATAAATACTGCGGTTGATTGTATAGATAAAATTAGAGATACAGCCTATTCTCATAGCAGACTCTTCTTTGTAGAAGTAATGGGCAGACACGCAGGGTACATCGCTCTGTATAGTGGTATTGCGAGTGGTGCAGGTTCTATATTCCTCCCAGAAACGGAAACACCGTTAGATGACCTAATAGATAGGTTAAATAAAGCTGCAAAAAGGAAAAAACTATTTAACATGGTAGTGGTAGCAGAAGGTAATCAAAACGGAACTGCCGAAGAGATAGCTGCAAAAGTTGCTGCAAGAACTAATCATGAAACCAGAGTAACTATCATAGGTCATCTACAAAGAGGTGGTTCTCCCACAGCACAAGACAGAGTTCTTGCTAGTCAGTTAGGTTACTCAGCAGTACATGCTTTATTAAATGGTGAAAAAAATGTAGCTATCGGAATAGTAAATGATGAGATTGCAATCACACCTTTTAATGATGCAATCTATAAAGCGAAGCCTATGAATGATGATATGCTTAGGATGGCTGAGATATTGGCATTGTAAATTTATCCTCACCCCTGCCGCTCTCTTTCTGTAATGGGAAGGAGTCATCTTGTATTTAATCTGAATATTATAATTTGATATTATGTTCGTCGTTATTGGTAAATGGCAGGCGAAATGCTCGTAGATGCAACTTTCATCTACTCAATGCGGTCATTCATCTAATGAATTGTATCAAATCTCAATATCTAACTTCCTTTACCATCATAAATGATCAAGCTAACTAATATTCATAAGTCTTATTCTACGGAGTTTACTAACCTACATGTGCTCAAGGGTATAGATCTTCATATTAAACAAGGAGAATTTGTTTCTATCATGGGATCCTCGGGATCAGGTAAGTCTACCCTTCTTAATATTCTAGGCATCTTAGATGGATACGATGAAGGTGAGTATTATCTCAATGGGAATCTGATAAAAAATAATTCTCAAGTAGAAGCAGCTGGTTATAGAAATAATCTAATTGGGTTTGTCTTTCAATCATTTAATTTATTGGGTTTTAAGACTGCCAAGGAGAATGTAGCTCTCCCACTCTACTATCAAAAAGTACCTCGTAAAGAAAGACAAGAAAGAGCTTTAGAATATCTAGAACAAGTAGGACTTAGAGAATGGGCTGATCACTTCCCTAATCAAATGTCAGGTGGTCAACAGCAAAGAGTAGCTATTGCTCGAGCATTAATTTCAAATCCTAAAGTGTTGCTTGCAGATGAACCTACAGGTGCATTAGATAGTAAAACTTCGGAAGATGTCATGAACATTTTTAAAGAAGTAAATGATCAGGGTATTACCATTATCATAGTAACTCATGAGCAAGAAGTAGCTGAAAAAACTAATCGCATAATAAGAGTTAGCGATGGCAACATAATCAGTACTGATGTAAAGCAAAATTCCCACATATGATCGATGTAGATAAGTGGGAAGAGATATTTAGTACGATAGGTCGACATAAGTTAAGGACCGCTCTCACTGCCTTTGGGGTATTCTGGGGGATCTTTATGCTTGTATTACTACTTGGAGCAGGTAATGGCCTAGGTAATGGTATCTCAAATACTTTTAGAGATGATGCTATCAACAGTATCTGGCTTTGGAGAGGTAAGACTAGTATGGCTTATGCTGGATTTAAGGAGGGAAGACAAATCAAGTTTGACAATAGTGATTATGATTATTTGCAAGAGCAGTTTAAAGATGTAGAGTCTATAACAGGAAGATTTTATTTAGGAGGCGATAAGAATGTTACTTACAGTAATACTACTGTATCATATCCTGTAAGAGGTGTAAATCCAGGGCACAAACTTCTGATGAATTCTATAATCACAGAAGGAAGATATATCAGTGATAAAGATGTAGATCAAAACACTAAAGTGGCCGTAATAGGAAAAACTGTCAAAGAAAATTTATTCAAGGATGAAGAAGCGATTGGGAAACAGATTAATATTGGAGGTATAGTATACACGGTCGTCGGTATATTTAGAGACCCTGGGAGTGAATGGGATATGCGTGTGATATTTATTCCAATTAGTACTGCACAAACTCTCTATGCAGGGACTGATGAAATACATCAAATTATGTTTACTGGTGGAGATTTAAGTAGTGATGAGATGATGCAATTAGAAAAAGATATACTACTTGCGTTAGCTGAAAAAAAAGGATTTGATCCAAATGATAAACAAGCAGTTGGCTCTTGGAATATGGCACAGGAGTATCAGCAGTTTCTTTCTCTCTTATTTGCGATCAATAGTATAGTTTGGCTAGTAGGTTTTTTTAGTATTATATCAGGGGTGATTGGTGTAAGTAATATTATGCTCATCATAGTCAAAGAACGAACAAAAGAAATCGGTATCCGAAAAGCACTAGGCGCTACGCCAAAATCTATTGTATCCATGATATTGCAGGAGTCGGTATTCTTAACCGCGATAGCAGGCTACTTAGGAATGGTGTGTGGTATTGGAATCTTATTTCTCCTATCGGGTGTAGAGACAGAATTTTTTAGAACACCTCAGGTGAATTTTGGCGTGATTTCAGTAGCAACATTGATACTCGTGATCTCTGGGGCGTTAGCTGGTCTAATCCCTGCTTTAAAAGCAGCAAAGATTAATCCTGTATTAGCCATGAAAGAATAACAATGTTTGATAGAGATAAATGGCAGGAAATATTTAGTACCATCAGCAAAAATAAGCTGAGGACTTTCTTAACATCCTTAGGGGTGTTCTGGGGGATTTTCATGTTGATATTTTTACTGGGGATGGGCAAAGGCCTTGAGAATGGCGTGTATAAAGATTTTGATTTTAAGGCAACGAATATCATGTATGTCAATACCTACAAAACATCAATCCCTTACAATGGATATAAGGCAGGTCGATATATCAGAATGACCACTGATGATTTAGAAGCTGTTAAGCAAAACATCGCTGAAGTAGATAAAATAGCACCTAGAAATGACATAGGCGCTAGAGCCATTAACTATGGTGAAAAAAGAGCCGAGTACTCTGTAAGAGGAGAAGGTACAGAACTCATTAACCTAGAGTCTAATACCCTAAAAGAAGGCAGATTCATAAATCAAAAAGACCTAGATGAAAGTAGAAAAGTAGTTGCTATAGGAACAACTGTTAAAGAGATTCTATTTGGCGAAGAGGAGGCTATAGGGAAGCATGTATTAATCTCTGGAGTCGATTTTCAAGTGATAGGGATCTATGGACCTTTAAGAAAAAAGGAATGGACTAAAAGAGATATGGAATCTGTGACTATTCCTTTGACAACCCTAGATAAAACTTTCGGAGCTGGTAATAAAATTGACTGGTTTATATGCTCGGCTAAGCCTGGTACGTCTGTAAGTGTTATGGAAGATAAAGTGCGGGCTTTGATAAAGGAGAGACATCATGTTGCACCGAGTGATGCACAAGCAATAAACGGCTTTAACCTCGAGAAACAATACAAGCAGATCACTGCCTTATTCTTAGGCATTAAATTGTTCTTGTGGTTCGTCGGAATAGGTACTTTGATTGCAGGGATAGTGGGTGTAAGTAATATCATGCTCATCATAGTAAAAGAAAGGACTAAAGAAATAGGTATAAGAAAAGCATTAGGTGCTACGCCAGGATCTATTATCAATATGATACTTACAGAGTCAGTATTTATCACTGCCCTTTCAGGATATCTGGGTCTGGTGTTTGCGACCTTTATAATCGGTGGATTAGATAAAATTATGGAGATGAATGATCTGAGTCCTGAGAATTTTTATAATCCTGAAGTGAACTTAAGTGTAGGCATTGGAGCTATAGTGACTTTGATTATTGCTGGTGTAATTGCAGGCTTAATTCCTGCATTGCAAGCAGCAAGAGTAAATCCTGTTATAGCTCTTAAAGACGAATAATTACTAGAAGAAAAATACCCTAACTATGAAAAATAAAGGATGTTTGATATTAGCTGGAATTGTATTGCTGCTATCCATTGCAGGAATCAGTTATTACTTCATGCAACAGAATAAGTCTACCGATGAAGAAACACAAACTGTAAAAGCTGAGATCACTAATATTATCAAGAAAGCTGTAGCTACAGGAAGTATAAACCCTAGACAGGAAGTTAATGTTAAACCACAAGTTTCAGGGGTAATTGATAGGCTGTATGTAGAAGCTGGTGAGCTTATTAAAAAAGGAGAAAAGATTGCAAGAATCAAGTTGATCCCTAGTCAGGTGAATATCAATAGTGCACAGTCAAGTGTGGAATTATCAAGATTGCAAGTAAAGAATGCTGAACGAGAACTCGCTAGACAAAAAACAGTGTCTTCTCAGAACCTTGATCAGCAAGAGGCAAAGTCTGCTTACGAAAATGCAAATGTAGAATTAGAAAGAAATACAAAACTATTTGAAGATGGTGTTATATCGGAAACAGACTTTAATAAATTTAAGTTGGATGCTGATGTGAGAAAGTCGGTGTATGAGAATGCTAAGATTACTTCAAGTAATGCACTAAGTTCGTTTGAGGCAGATCTTGATATTAGAAGACAAGAACTTAATGCTGCCATTAGTAACCTTCAATTACTGAGAGAGGGAGCGACTAAGAATTCTAAACAAGTATCTAATATTGTGGTGTCTACACTTGATGGTATGATTCTAGATATCCCAGTGAAAGAAGGAGCGTCTGTAATAGAGAGAAATACTTTCAATGAAGGAACAAGTATAGCTACCATTGCTGACATGAGTAACTTAATATTTGAAGGGAAAGTGGATGAAGCAGATGTAGGGAAACTAAAGGAGAACATGGCGTTGGAGCTAAAAGTAGGTGCAATAGATGATGTGAAGTTTGATGCCTTGTTAGAGTTTATTTCGCCTAAAGGTGTGGAAGAAGAAGGAACTATCAAGTTTGTAGTTAAAGCGGCAATCAAGGAGTATTCTGATGATGTATTCTTAAGAGCTGGCTATAGTGCTAATGCAGATATTATATTAGATAAGCGAGATTCGGTATTGGCGATAAACGAGAGAGATATAATTTATGCTGGTGATACTACTTTTATAGAATTGGTAAAGGATAATGATGAGCTTGATAAAATAGAAATTGATTTAGGATTGTCTGATGGTATCTTGGTGGAAGTTTTAGAAAGCCCTATTGATACTACTCAAGCAATCAAGAAGCGGGTTGACAGTGGTAAGACTGCTGTAGAATCAAACTAGTATTTAGTTTTAAGGAGAATGGAGTTTCTTTTTAACACAAAAGCGACATAGAAAATACAAAGACACAAAGTGAACAAAATTAACTTTGTGTCTTTGTCAATAAACTTTTGCTTCTTGAGGAGAATTCTGAACTTTAAGATTACGAAACCCGACTCCCTACATACTTAATTTGACCATTATGATTTGACTCATGTTCGACTACATGAAACCATTTGCAATAATTATTAGTAGGTCCCCACACAAAATTCTCATCGGTATAAAATAACCAATCATCATCTCTATTTTTTAATTCGGCTAATGTTGCTTCTCTAACAGAATTAAGTTTTTCTAGGTAGAATTCTAATGAGTTTCCTTTGATGATTTGTCTTCCTCGCTCGCC
>CALFUQ010000367.1 GCA_937929885.1 uncultured Saprospiraceae bacterium | reverse complement strand
TTTAGGCATGCCATTTAGAGACACTCAGTGTGGAGCTAAAATTATGACCATAGACGTTATCGAAAAAGTCTTCGAAAAGAAGTTTTATACTAAATGGCTTTTTGATGTAGAGATATTCATGAGAATGAAGAAGGTTTATGGCGCTGAGAAAGCTAAATCTTACCTATGCGAGCAACCGCTTAAAAGATGGGTACATGAAGATGGATCAAAGCTTTCTATGAAGGACTCTGTTAAGATATTAGGTCAGCTGTTTCAATTGGCTGTTCAGTATAGATAGTCATTAAGTTTCACATACATATTCTAGCTACACTTCTAAAGCCGTGCAGGAGTACCTAAATTGGTTATACTAAAGGTTGGTTTAATATCCTTTTAATTAACTATTGATTTGTACTACTTTACGCACATTCAAATTTAAATTTTTGCTTTTTCTGTTGTGCTAACTTCACAGGTATTTGGTGAAGGCTACACCAGACCATTCCCTACTTTCCAAACATATATATAAGCTTATTTCTTATCAGAAAGGTTAACTCTGGAAGCAGATCAATTTGGTAAACTAGAATCAGAAATGCTAGGCAAACTAATTGCGCAAGCTTCTATCATTGGAAAATACACACCTTAATAGATAGCTTTAATTCGCAGCGCTTTATCCAATCTGATTTTTTCTAAATAGCTTTGCCGTTTAAGATATGCAAAGGATTCTCATACTAGGTTGCTCTGGTGCTGGCAAAAGCACACTTGCAAGGACTCTTCACAAAGAGTTTAATCTTCCTATTATACACCTTGATCAACACTACTGGGAACCAAATTGGGTAGAGACTCCTAAAGAAAAATGGACAAAGAAAGTAGAAGAACTTATTAAAGATGAGGAGTGGATCATGGATGGCAACTATGGTAGTACGCTAGATATGAGGATGAAGCGAGCCGATGCTATAATCTTTCTTGATACTTCCACGATCACTTGCCTTTATAGAGTAATTAGAAGAATATTTAAATACAGAGGAAAGGTAAGGCCAGATATGACTGAAGGATGTATCGAAAGATTCGATCTTGAATTCTTTCATTATGTATTGGTATACAATCTAGTTAACCGAAAAAAAATAATTAAAAAGATAAAATCTGTCGAACGAGAAAAAAAAGTAATCATAAGTAATCGACCCAATGAAGTCTCTGATCTACTCAAAGAAGAACAATAAAAATTTAAGCTGCTGATGAAGGGAAAGTAAGATAAAATGAACTACCCACCCCTTGTTCACTTTCAACCCATATTTCGCCTTTATGTGCATTCATTACTTTCTTACATATTGCTAGTCCAAGTCCTGCACCTTCATAGTCATCCTTAGTGTTAAGTCTTGTGAACATATCAAAAACTTTTTCCTTATGATCACTATGGAATCCTATACCATTATCTGTTAGTTTAATGATATGCCCTCTATCATCTTCAGTAGACTCTATATGTATCGTGGCCTTTTCGTTTTTGTTATACTTAATCCCATTCTGAACTAGGTTTTGCAAGACCGTGTAGATCAATGACAAATTGCCATTTATCTTTGGTAATTCTCCAAAGGTTATTTCTGCTTTTGAGCCATAATCATCCTTCAAATTTTCAACAAGCTTTTCTAGATCAATTTCTTCAGCATCTCCTAAAATATCTTTTTCAATTCTTGAAAACTCAAAAATACTTTGGACCAATGCAAATAAACGCTTAGAGCCTCTTTCAACGAAATTAGCATAATCAAACAATCTAGGATTTGAAGAATTCTGCTTGACTTCTTTTTGTATTAATTCTGAAAATGATATTACGTTTTTAAGTGGCTCTTTCAAATCATGCGAAGCTATGAATGCAAATCGTTCAAGTTCATAATTCGAGTTTTGTAATTCTATGTTTGCTGTTTGCAGCTCCATTGTCCTTTCATTTATTGCGCTTTCTAATCGTGCGCTATACTCCTTATTTATTCTTGAAGTCTTATAAAAAAGAAAAGCCAATCCCAAGCCCAAGAGTGCGATCATACTTGTAGAGAGATATATATATCGCTGATTTTTAATCTGGTTTTTATCAGCAATACTTTGAGTTTTCAGTATTAAGTTCTCTGTTTCACGCTCTTTTATATCATACTCGATTTTTAATCGTGCAGCATAGGTTTGTTGATCTTCACTATATATTTTATCGTTGAGTCTTAGATATTCGTCTTGGTATTCAAGTGCCTTATCTGAGTTACCAATTTCTCTATAGGATTGACTCAGAATATTATAGAGTTTATGTACGTAGCGTGTTTCTGTTCTTGAGTTCGGGTCTTTGATTGCCTCTTCCGATTTCTGGATCGCAGCCAAATATCTTTTGTCTTCAAAATATGCATTGGCTATAGAATAGTTTGCATTAAACACACCTTCCCCATAATTTAGCTCTTCGGCAATGACACTTCCTTTTATTGCGCTATCGATCGCCTCATCAAATCGACCTAAACCAGTCTGAACTTGAGATGTCAGGACTAAAAAGATCGATTTAAATAATTGATTTGAATTATTCATTTCAGAAAGTACTGAATTTAAAATTTCATTAGCTTCCTCATATTTTTTTTGATCTAATAGGACATATGCTTGATTTGCTATACTAGCAATTTTTAATTCATTATCATTTAGACTAGTAGCAAGATCAAAGGCCTTTTGCAAATACTTGCGTGCTGATTCATAGTCCTTTAATTCTCTATAGATTAGAGCTATGTTATTTGTTTGCTTGAGAGATCCCAGGTCATTACCAAGCTTGGAATTTAAATCCAATGCAATTGAATATTCAAATAAAGCTTCTTGATATTTTCCGAGCTGCTGGAGGCTTAAAGCCTTATAATGATAATTCTGCGCAACTAGATTCTGATCATTAATTTCTTTTGCAATCTCTATTGATTCTTCTGATAGCACAACTGCTGTATCCTTTTCACCATATAGGGTATGGTAAATTACCAAATTCAAAAATGCCTTAGCTTCTCCTAACCTATAGTCATGTTTTCTAGACGCTTCTAAACCATTTAATGCTGACCTTAATAATAATGCAGAGCTATCTCGATAAAATTTTATTCCAATATCTGTTAGAGAATCTACCTGCGCAGGTGTGAGATCAGGTGATACTTTGTCTCTTGGTTGTTCAATCTTATTACTTTCATTTCCGAATAAAAAACAAGGAAGCAACAGAAAATAGGCAACTGAAATTACTGAATACTTTTTTGCTTTAGTTTGGAAGTTCATATACTATTTATTAAAACGAAAAAAGTGCCGAGTGTTTTACTCTCGGCACTAAATTAATGAAATCATTCTCATCTACTAAGGCGTTAAACAAGGGTTGTGTGTCTCTTCTTAGATTCAATTAGTTCTTTGAAGTGTATTAGATACCAATCCACTATGTCAGCCATAGGTAATGATGCAGCGGCAGCATAATTACTGCTTGCTAGGTGTGTTCTGTATTCTTCATTAATTAATACTTTTTCAATAGCATCTGCTAGTCCTGCAGTATCATCTGGTTCGTAGTATGCACCAGCATATCCTTCTTCTTCTATCAAGGACTTTAAGTCTCCAATGATAGGTAAGATTGTTGCTTTACCATAACTACCTGCCTGATGTAAAACTCCTGAGCTACCAGTTGTACTAGTATAAGGGAAAACGCATATTGCACTTTCAGTAAATATCCTTGGGACATCTTCCTCTTCTACATATCCTGTAAAAGTCAATCCAGGGATTCCTTCATATTTAGTCTGTACCCTTTGTAAGTATCCTTTTACGTTAGGATTATCAGTCCCTGCTATCACTACTTCTATATCTAGATCCGTTCTTGATCTTACCAGTTGTATTGCATCGATTAATATCTCCACCTTCTTGTATGTTCCAAACTTTCCGAAAGTCATTACTTTAAGCGGCCCACTAGGTAAATTATAATCTGGCAATGGTGGTAGTTCAAAACTTCCATGAGGAACTAGTGCTACATTTTTTACTTTATATTTTTCTTCTAAAATTTCTACATACTTAGAGATAGTCACTGCTACCATATCAGCTGACAGAATTAATCTAGTCAGGATTGTTCCTGATAAATTGTATATACCTTTCATGATCGGATTGTTGGTAATGCCTGCTGATTGCAAGTCAACTGTCTCGATTATGTTATGTAGTAAAACCATACTTGGCACTCCAGACCATCTTGTAATTAGTGGAGCCAAAAGCCCAAGTGCCCCTGGCACTTTTTTATCACCAAAGGATAAAAACTGGATATTATATAGCACCACATCTGGCTTATACTCGTTTACTGCTTTTCTTATTTTGAGAGCATTAGTCAGCGAATTAAATTCCCATGCATCTACCATTTTTATATGATCAGCTTCTAGTGACTTGGGGTAAGTTACACCTTCAGGAAGTTTATCTGTTATCAAAATGATCTCAGTAACTTCAGCTTTATCCTTAAACTGCTGAACTAAGTGAAATGCATATTCATTTAAAGTCCCCTTACTAGGAGGATATGGAGATACGATTGCTAATTTCATTTTACACCCTTGTACTTTTTGAAAATAGTATGACAAATAATCTGTCTATAATAAGACACAAATATGGATGATACCACTAGCTAAGACTTGTTATTTTTTAAATAGTGAAGCTACTGGCTTAGATGAACCATCACGTCTTACCAAGCCGAAATGTTTCTGGGGTCCACGAATCCAAGGTTTCAAGCCAAAGACCTCTACTGGTGCATCCTCAAAATCATGTAGTGCCCAACAGATAGATGAAACACCTTCTTGTTTTAAGGTTGATAATACCTTATCGTAATAAATGGATTGCTTTTCCTCTGACTTATTATAAACTGTTAGGAGCGATTGCAAACTTGTCTGTCCAAACTCTCCTAATACTAATTTTTTACTAGGGCACTTCTTCTTTAGTTCTTTAATCGCAGCAGATAATCCATCTGCTTCTTTATAGTAGTGGAAAGAAACGAAATCCAATTCTTCATGGAGTTTGTCAGCATATTCAGCATCAGACCAGCCTACAGTAATCAAGTGATTTGGGTCATAGAGCCTAGCTCTTGAGATAGCAAATGATAACCAATCTGTAACTACTCTTTCGCCGTAATTTTTATAATCGAGGTCTGGTTCATTCTTAATATCCCATGCAAGGATAGCATTGTGATCTTTAAATCTTGTCAGGATACTCTCTAAATGTCGATCAGTGGAAGTATAATTTATTAGATCATAACTTTTGGGAAAGTCAAATAGTGTAACAATCACCTTAGTCTTATTATCCCTTGCAATATCAAGGAAGGATGTAAGCTTATCTAACATTTCTTGTTTAACATTTTCTTCCCCAAAAACTGAATATTGCAAGAAGATTCTAACCGTATTAAAACCTAATGATTTAGCTAAGACAAGGTCTTTCTTAGTTGTATCTACAGAATAATTTTCCCAGAAATCAAACCAAGGTGTAGAAGCAGGATAGTAATTAACTCCTTTCATTCTATCTAACTTTGCTAACATCATAGTGTCATTGCCTAGTTGATCTTTAGATTCTTTTTCTTGACCAATTTTCTTCACCAAATGTCTAATTCGCCATCTACCATCATCAAGCGTCATCACCACTTCATAGTCAAAGGTATTTTCTTCTTCATAGATCAACTCTCCTTGATCATCAAGAATTTTTTTAACAACTTTTACTCCTTGGTCTGAGAATGCAGCCAACTGGTTATCAAGCGTAAAATGATTTAATTGCAAATTATGATTTAGCTCAGTCTGGCGTAAAGTGAATGCTGAACTATCAGTTACTTCTTCTCGAATCCACTCTAATGCCTTACCTGCAAAGTAATCCTCTAGATGGGAAGCATCCTTATTAGCGAAAGACATATTGACAACATACCATGCTTCGATATAAGCTTTCTCTAGATCGCCTCGCATGTAGTCATTGACTATTCTACCATCTACGATCTGATCTTCCTGCCAGGTTACTGCAGGGTGGTGATCCTTTAGGATATTAGTATTGATCACATAGACTTCTCCATTATCCGCTCCTGTTTTAAAGTAAGCAATTGTCTTACCGAGACCAGCAAACACGATAGCTATTAGTCCAACTACAATAGCAGCAGAAACTATTCGACTCAAGTTATTATGTTTCACTTCAGTCATCGTATCACAAGTCTTTTAGTTGATCGTTCTCCTCCTACTTCTAGTGCAAGTGCATAAGTCCCTTGTACAAATTTATTTCCTCTTAACTTAAATTCACAAAACCCATCTAAGGCTTCGTTTTCTAATAGTATTTCACTTTCTCCTTTACTTATTATTAAACTAACCTCAGTGCCATCATTGACAAATTGCCCTAGCTTTGATGTGATCGGACCTACAAAAACACTATGCTTGCGTCTGTCATAATCGAAAGCTATACTTTCTATATTTGATTCAAAATCGAGCTTAATAGAATTACTCCTATTCTCGTTATCCGATTGTGCAAAGACTTCCCAGCTAGTTTCTGTTGGTGGGTTCTCTAAGTATACGTTAGCTATTCCTCCTACTGTAAATGATTTGTACTCATTTATAATTTTGCTATTAGCTTTTACCATGAATGAAACCATTGTCCCATCCGCAATTACGTTTCCAAAACTATCTCTGATCACATCAGTTCTAATCCATACAGTTTGTCGACTATCTGCATATGGAAACCACTCAACAACCTCCACTCTAAATTTTGTAGGATAACCAGGTATGACCCTAATCTCTTGCTCTCTTATCGACCCCTTGTCACAATTAGCTCCGATAATAATCTTCCCGATCTCTTCCTTACTTTTAAGTTGAATGAAGGATACAAGATGATCTGCTTCAACTTCTCTGGTATATGATTTCTCACCCGGAAAGCGAATACTATAATTTACTTTACTCCCATCAAGAATTGGGTTACCATACTTATCTGTAGTTACATTGGTAAGCATAGTTTTCTCTTCTCCACCTACAAATATCGTTTTAGGACCAAGAAAACTTTCGATGAGACTATCTCCACTAAGCGGCAGAATCTCTAACTTATGACGGTCTAATACTTTCTGCTCAGCTGTGAGAATAAATTCTATCTCTCCCCTCTCTTGAAAATCTAATTCCAATAAGTCAAAAGATGCTTTATCATTCTTCAATTGGGATGTCAGCACTTTCACTCCCCACTTATTTGATACTAATAAATTCAACTCTTCCCCATCAACAATTCCATCTGTTTTCACATCAATGATATTGATCTTGTCCCCAGCCTTTATATTTTCTTTGTCAAATAAGATTTCTGCAGACCCAAATTGATTGGTTGTCTTTATAGGCTCCTTATCCCCACAAGAAAGTAAGAGCACTGCAAATAAAATTGATATGTATAGATATCTAATCATTACTCTGAATTCCCAGATGCTGCATAACCATCAGGGAATATTTGTATCGATTTATTATTCTTTTTATTTCTAGTTGGATTCTCAATATATGTTCTTGCTGTACCATTGATAATCATATTCTCATCATTGCCTAGCGCGACTATTTCAATCTTTCCTTGGTCAATTATTATCAGTTCAAATGGCTTTTTCCTTTGGGGCCTAATCCCTCGTTCCAGGTAGGTATCGTCAACCCAGTAGATTTGATTATCATTATAATACCCTGCCATTAAATGTGGGATATTTATCTCCCTTGTTCCATAGTTTATCATCTCGCCTGTGATCTTATTGTTATCATATATAGTATTCTGAATCCCCATGGATTTATACTGTCTTGTATCTGTTACTATAGATTTCACATTGACCACAAACTTTACAGGATCAGAATCGAATGCCATTTCATTAAATTCTGCAGGATTAAAAGTCTGCCCTTCCTGATTTGTCCATTGAGTAGATTCAAAATCTATTCTAAATGGTGTTCTTTCTTTAGGTAATAAATTATGGATGACTAAATCCTTAGCATTATAACTTACAAGTTCGTTATCATTCTCATCATAGAGCGTAGCACTCACTGTAATATATGATGGATCGTTATCTATATTCTGGATCTCCCCTACTACATGAAAACTACTATCTTTTCTCACAAGGCTAGATGAAATAATGTCTACCTGAGGTCTATCTAAAATATCTTCTCTCTCCGTCAAATCCACAATAGCCTTTCGTCTCCCTTGATTGAAAAACGATAACTCTGGCCGCTGTATGAATTGATCAGATGGAATGTTCTTCTCTACACCGTCTGGAAGTAAGTGCCAGTAGTTTCCTTTCTTTTTAAGTTTAAGAATATGCTCTGTATCATAGGTCATCAAGGCAGTAATCCAATCGGCTTTTACTTTAGCAATTAGCTCATTTTTTTGATCACCTTTTTTATAGCTTATATCGATTCCATCTAGCTTAGCATATGAGGCAAGAATACCGTCCTCCAATGAGATTTCCAGCATAAACTGATCAATCGACTTACGATTCTCTGGATCATAAAATTGATGTGCTGTTTCAAATTGCTTGTAATCAATAGCATGAAAATATGCCTTGATCAGATTATCTGGAGATATCCGATCTTGATTATAGTAAGTCATAAATCCTGTACTTCCCACAAACACACAAGCCATAAAACCTATCCAAATCAAATGAATCGACCAGACGTCAGGTAAATTCCTAGTCTTAACGATGGCTCGTTTTTCAATCTTAAAATACTGTCTATATAAAAATGAAAATAACTTCATCAGGATCACTAATATTAAAACCGTAATTGGTACAATACCCCAAATCATTTTCTGATAATCAGGTATCGTTTTCCTCGGTAAAATGGATGGTAATGGAGCCACATCGGGTCTTTCCCAAATCGCAATTCCATTTTCTAACACCTGCAGATATTGCCACCCAGTGAAATATAACAGTGGGTCATAGAACTTATCGTTAGAGAAAATATATTTTAAGTTGTACTTATCAGGTACCGTCAAGAATTGTTGTAGAGCCCCTATCCCTTCCATACCTTGATACTTTGCATTCTCCAATCGCTCTACTGCCCTACTTGTCATCTCTGGTAATCTCCTCACTGAATGGTAGTTACCATCAACACTCAAAGCTTGAGTGTTAGCAGCTAACCATGCCATCTGATCTCCAAACCCTAGCGTCAAGTAACGCCATTCGTAATGTTTACTCTTATTGAGAAAATTAGTGATCGGATCCGTCTCTATAGTTTCAGGTTGCAGTGACCTAAAGTATCCAATATTGATAATGAATAAACTAAATGCTAGGATTCCTCCTATCACAAGTAGCTGTGTAAATCGATACACCCATCCTGACCAAATGTCTTTAAGGTAGTGATAAAAAGTACCTTCAAATAGATCTCTGAGAAACGCACCCCAAAATGGAAGTGCTAACATCGTAGCCCAAAGTGTAAATCTATCCAGTGTCAGAATATTGAAAGCCGTTTCTCCTAATAGCATTTTTGGAAGTGGTGTCGTACCACCCGTACCTAACAAGAACATGAGTGCTAATGACAATCCTAAAAAGATATTCCTCTTTCTAAATGCATTCTTAAAAAGGTATGGTAGAAAGAAAAGCATCATACCCCATGGAATCAGAAAAAACACCAGACCCGAACTCAAAGTCTCAATAAATGAATCTCTAGATCCATGTGGTATCGATACTTGAGTAATAGGATCAGTCTTTGACCAATACCAATATGGGAATACCACACTGATCAGTATAAAAAGTGATACTGCTCCAAAGAACATAATCCTTGGTAAATTCTTCCACACTTGTTGTATAAAGTCTTTGACCCTAAGTTCATCAATGCTTCCTTTTTCATCTACAGCTCTATCTATCAAGGCCAATCCTAAAACTGGAAAGACAAAGAAGACCATTCCGAATATCGTAGAGACATGGTGTGCGGTAGTTGTTAGCGCAAGCACGAGCACAGCCTTGACGAAATGGATTCTACTTCTATGTCTTAACCAATTATATATTTCTGGACATGCATTAAGTAACAAGGCTAGGCCTGTCATACTAGGCAACTGCCCAAACACATGTATAGCTTCTACGAACGAGGAACAAAAAACGGCAGCCAGTGCAGCATACTCCGCTGAGCGCTGATCCACCCACAACATTGAAAATCTGTATACTCCTCTGATAAATAATAACACCACCATCATTCCCCAAGTCAGGAATCCTAGTTTCAATCCGACAACATAAGATAGTAATGCTATAATCTGATGAACTAGCGGCGGATAACTTGTGATTGTGAATCCTGTATACCACTTATAGTTCCACGTCTCAAACCAATTCTCAGCATAATGATCAGCGAAAAATATGTGGACGTAAGCATCATAGGTCTTCTCAAATGTGAAGAACATCAGTGTCCCATGGAACACCAGCCCAATGATTAGGGCAAGATGGTAATATCTTACTTGACTTTTCACCCTTAACTCTTATTAAAATCAGAACTCAGCTTGATGCTGTGTACTTACGCTATTAATAAGACAAGATTTCGGGCTATGACCCTATGATGAAAATCCGAAGAACTTTACCAAAAACCTTGATTTTACTCCACTTTATCGAAATGAAGACTCAACAGGCTCTTACTCAACTTACATTTGAGGTATCAATTAAAGAATAATGATTTTTTAAAAATATAAATAACCCGTTAGAATGATTGCCCTTACTAGGGGTGGTGTTTTGCCCAATCTCAGTCCCTTACCCGTTTGCTGAGATTGGGCTTTTTTATGTCCAAGCTATAACGAACTATAATTTGTCCTCAAGTAAATAGAGAATATTGGATATCTTACCCAAACATCCTTTACTAATATCTATTGACAGAAAATAAGATTAAATCATGGCACCTGCATGTCTCGGGACAAGTACAAGGAATAGGATATAGACCACTTGTTTACAACATTGCAAATCGACACGGTATCAATGGCTGGGTAAAGAATGATCGTGATGGTTTACATATTGAATTTAACGCTACAGAAAAAATAGCAAACCAATTTACAACCACAATCACAGAAAATTCTGCACCTCCAAATTCTAGAATTACTGAAGTTGCGTTAAGACAAATTCCACCTTTAAAATTTTATAATTTCAAAATTTTACATAATGCTAAGGCTATTGAGACTAATTTACTTATTACTCCTGACCTAGCTTTATGTGCCGCTTGTCAAGCTGATACTTCTAATATTGATGAACGAAGATATGTCTACCCATTTACTTCTTGCAGTCACTGTGGTCCTAGATTTTCTATTATAGAGAGTCTACCATATGACAGGCAGAATACCTCTATGAAGCCATTTGAGTTTTGTTCAGATTGTCTGTCTGAATATTCTGATCCAACAAATCGGAGATACTATGCACAAACTAACTCATGTCCTACTTGTGGTATACAATTGAAACTCATTAGCTCTACTAATCAGGTATTAACTGAAAACACAAATCAAATAATTGAATCGATCTTAAAATTATGGCATGAAGGAAAAATAATTGCTATAAAAGGTATAGGAGGTTATTTACTTACTTGTGATGCTGATAATTCTGAAACTATCCATTTATTAAGAGAAAGAAAAAAACGGCCTTCAAAACCCTTTGCACTTATGATCCCGAATACAGATCAACTTAGTGATTTTGAATTAGGTGAATTAGAACTTTCTACTCTTAAGGATCATACAGCTCCAATAGTACTTTTACAGCAGGAAGATAAAATGTTAGATTACAAAGGTATAGCAGACGGTCTTGATAGAATCGGTATGATGTTACCTTATGCCCCAATTTTCAAAATTCTGTTGGACAAATTCAAAAAGCCTATTGTTGCCACAAGTGCTAATATATCTAATGCTACAATCATCTACGAAGACACTACTGCTCGAACTGAGTTATCAAATATCGCAGATTTCATAGTATCTAATGATCGTTCGATTGTAGTTCCGCAAGATGATAGTGTAATAGCTATCACATCAAAAGAAAAACAGAAGATCATTCTCCGTCGCTCACGAGGGTTGGCACCGACATTTATTAATTCTATAACTAATTGGTCTTTTGAGACAGTACTTTGTATGGGTGCTCAGCTTAAAAGCACTTTCAGCTTATTACACAAACAGAATATTTATATTAGTCAGTACCTAGGAGACTTAGACCATTTTGGAAGTTTGACTAATTATAAAACTGTTCAAAAACATCTTATCAATTTATTAGATGCTAAGCCAGAGGTACTGGTCTTAGATAAACATCCTGCCTATCAGTCTAGTGTTTTAGGGGTTAATCTTTCTACAACTCAAAATTACAAATTGCATTATGTCCAACATCATGTAGCACATTTCAGCGCTCTGATTGGCGAACATGATCTAATAAATGATTCCGATCCGATCCTAGGTGTTATCTGGGATGGTGCAGGGCTAGGAGATGATGGTAATATATGGGGTGGAGAATTTTTTGTTTATAATGACTATCAATTTAGTAGATGCACTCATCTTCCCTATTTTAATTTGATGCTTAATGACAAGATGGCAAAAGAACCAAGACTGTCTGCTCTGTCATTATGTTTTAATAATCCTATTGCTCAAGAAAAGCTTAAAGCAAAATTTACTAATCAAGAGTGGAACATCTACTCCCAGCTATTGAAAGAAAAGGACCAACTTAAAACCTCAAGTATGGGAAGGTTATTTGATGCTGTTGCTTCGCTACTAGATATCAGAGACAAACAAACATATGAAGGAGAAGCTGCTATGCACCTTGAGGTTATGGCTAGAAAATTTTTCAATAAAAATGGATATCAAGAAATTCCTTGCTATAATGATAAGCAAGTTACTTATTCTAATTTTTCTACTGTCGACCTAGTCTCAGCTATCTTGGTTGACTTGAATAATGGTCTAGATAAAACATTAATCGCAGCAAAATTTCATGGCTCTCTTGTGAAATGGATTGAAACTGTAGCGATGAAAAAACAGTGTAACAAAATTGCTTTTAGTGGTGGCGTGTTTCAGAATTCTCTACTTGTCGATCTGATAATTTCAAACCTTAAGAATAGGTTCAAATTATACTTTCACCAGCAACTATCTCCTAACGATGAAAACATTTCTTTTGGTCAATTAATAAACTATGAGATCACTAAGAAGAGAAGTGAGTAACATATTGATTGATTATTTTGCAAGTCATTATTCACCAATATATCAGCTTTTTCTCAACCCAAAGCTAAGGCTATGAATATCCACAAAAGCCTCATCTCGAAAATCAAGCGCTCACAACTAATTTATTCATACATTATCTAATCACTTCAGCAAAAAAGGCCTAATTTGAAGGAAACCTACCTTCAGAGATTATGAAGTTTTTAAGTGAATACAGAGACGGAGATTTAGCCAAGAAATTATTGGATGAAATAACTTCAGTCGTCACCAAACCTTGGAGCATTATGGAAGTCTGTGGTGGTCAAACGCACAGTCTAGTCAAGCACGGTATCCTAGATTTACTCCCATCTGAAGTAAATATGATACATGGCCCAGGCTGCCCTGTCTGTGTGACGCCTATGCATCTTATAGATAAAGCGATATATCTAGCTGAAGAGAAAGGTGCTATCTTATGTTCTTATGGTGATATGCTAAGAGTCCCAGGAGCGCAAAAGAGTCTTTTAGATTCTAAAGCATTAGGTGCAGATATTAGGATTCTTTATTCTCCATTAGAAGCTGTAGAGATCGCTAAATCAAATCCTGATAAAGAAGTTGTTTTCTTTGCAGTTGGTTTTGAAACTACGGCTCCTGCAAACGCACTATCTGTTCTGCAAGCAGCTGAATCGGGAGTGAATAATTATTCGATTCTAACCTCGCATGTTTTAGTTCCACCTGCTATTGAAGCGGTAATGGATGATGAAGAATGTAACATAGATGGATTTTTGGCTGCAGGTCATGTTTGCACGATTATGGGTATCTCTGAATACGGCCCAATAGTTGACAAGTATAATATTCCAATAGTTGTTACAGGATTTGAACCGATTGACTTATTGCAAGGCATACTTATGGTTGTGAAACAATTGGAACAAGGAAGTTCTGAATTAGAAAATCAATATAGTAGGGTTGTCAGAACTGAAGGCAATCTCAAGGCCATGGAAATGATTCAAAATGTTTTTGAAGTGCAAGATCGAGTGTGGAGAGGAATCGGGAATATCCCAGAAAGTGGTTACGAGATCAATGCCCAATACGCAGCCTATGATGCTAATCTAAAATTTAAGGTAGACATTCCTGATTCTCCAGAAAATGAAGAATGTATTGCAGGACAAGTATTAAAGGGAATAAAGAAACCTAAAGACTGCCCACAGTTTGGAAAAAAGTGTAAACCTGAATTTCCACTTGGTGCTCCGATGGTAAGTTCTGAAGGTGCATGTGCCGCTTATTATCATTTTTCTCAAGCTGCTCAAGCGTTATCCTAATTACAAAGTATTCTAATCATGGGTAATATTAAAATGCAGCTTTCTTGTCCAATGCCGAAGCTAGACTTCGATAAGATCACTTTAGGTCATGGTGGTGGTGGCACCCTAAGCAATAAGTTATTAGAAAAAACAGTATTTGAACTTTTAGGCAATGATCTCCTTGACAAACATCATGACGGAGCCATCTTTGATTGGGAAGGGAAAACAGCATTTACTACCGATAGTTTTGTAATATCTCCTTTGTTTTTCCCTGGTGGAAATATTGGAGAACTAGCCGTCAATGGTACAGTAAATGATCTAGCGATGTGTGGTGCTAAACCAAAATATCTCTCACTCAGCTTTATCATAGAAGAAGGTCTATTAGTTGAAGAGTTTTGGAAAATAGTTGTTTCAATCAAGGAGGCTACAGAAGCAGCTGGGGTAAAGATCATCACTGGGGACACCAAAGTAGTTGAGCATGGTAAAGGAGACAAAATATTCATCAATACAACTGGCATAGGAAAAATTTTACCTAACGCTGACATCAATATCAATCGCGTAGAAGAAGCTGATGTGATCATTGTCTCTGATGTAGTAGCTTCTCATGGCATTGCCATCATGTCTGTAAGAAAAGGACTTGAATTCGAATCAGACATACTCAGTGATACTAGACCTCTTCATACTGCAGTAGAATCCTTGATCACACAATTTGGTAAAGACATTCATCTTTTAAAAGATCCAACCAGAGGGGGACTAGCATCTGTATTGAATGAGATTGCTCGTGACTCCTCTAGAGGTATATATCTTGAAGAACAAAAAATACCCATTGATGATCAAGTAAAAGCTGCCTGTGAAATTCTTGGTTTAGATCCGCTCTATGTTGCCAATGAAGGCATCTTTATCACAGTAGTTAAAGAATCAATTTCGGAAGAAGTAGTACAGCATTTACGCAAACAACCACATTGCACTAATGCATCAATTATTGGACAAGTCGTCAATGATCACCCAAAACAAGTTGTTATCAAAAGCGGAATAGGTGGCAAAAGAATTGTAAACATGTTGGTAGGTCAGCAATTACCAAGAATCTGCTAATAATCATCTATGACTACCAAAGAAAAAATCATAAAGAGTAGTATTCTCTTGTTTAATCAACAAGGAATGGTCAATGTCCGATTACAGCATATTGCTGATCAAACAGGTATAAGCGTGGGTAATTTAGCTTACCACTTTTATAGCAAAGAAGCTATCATCGATAGCATTGTAAAACAGCTCAATGAAATTCTAACACCTGTCATAGATGAAGAAAAAGACTTGCCTGGGTTAATGGATTTTGATACACAGCTAGCTATCTATTACCATCTACTGATGAAGTATTCATTTTTTTTCACTGATCTCATTGAGCTACAACGCAACTTCCCAAAGCAGTATAAATCAAGAAAACTTATTACAGATAAGGTCATTCAGCAAATTCATAATTGGCTTATTGAACACGAGAAACAAGGTCTTCTAAAAGAAGAATTAAGAGAAGGGCATTATGGTATTATTGCACATACTATCTGGATGATTATCACTTTTTATCTCACTAGACCTATTGATCATGGTAGCCCAGAAGATAGTGAACGTGTATTTAAAGAAATGGTATGGAGCCAAATACTACCACACTTAACGGAGAATGGCAGAATAGAATTTGATCTTCTAATAGAACGGCTTTTAGATTCATTTACTGAAGAAAGTTCTACACCACAAGTATGAAAAAGACAAAAAAGAAAATTCTTGATGTTGCTATCTTATTGTTCAACAAGCATGGCTTGCCCAATGTGAGATTACAAAACATTGCAGATTATTGCGAAATAAGTGTAGGTAATCTAGCCTATCATTATCAAACAAAAGATATCCTATTATCGACTGTAGACGAACATATCCAAAATGAAATTAATCAACTCTTAACTGAAACTAAATCCTTCCGATTCATCATTGACTTTGACAACCAACTCACTAATTACTTTCATTGTATTAAGCAGTACTCCTTCTATTTTCTAGACATACTAGAGCTAGAGCGTTCTTATCCAGATTTACACAAGCATCGCATCACACTTACAACCAAACTGATAAATCAAATCAATGATTGGCTAAATCAAAATGTAGA
>CALFUQ010000366.1 GCA_937929885.1 uncultured Saprospiraceae bacterium | reverse complement strand
GGTGATATCAATAACGACGGTATGGATGATTTATATATCACTGGATCTGCAGAGGACAAGGGGACAGGCTATATTCAAAATAAAAACGGGACTTTCACAAAAAGCGATCCTTTAATATATACCACTGAAGATGAGGTATTAGCAGAAGAATTATGTGCTTTATTTTTTGATGCTGACAATGATGGGGATGATGATCTTTATGTGGTTCATGGGGGGAATGAGTTTGTGCCAGACAGTCCCGTATACTATGATAAACTTTATATAAATGACTCTGGAAGTTTTAGCGCAGATGCCAATGCAATTCCCAATAACCTGCTAAGTGGACAAGCAGTAAAAGCTGCCGACTTTGATAGAGACGGAGACTTAGATTTATTTGTTGGTACTAGACTAGTGCCTGGTCAATATCCTCAATCTAAAGGTTCACTTATCCTACAGAATAATTCTTTCGATGGTAAAGTAAGTTTTAGTGATGTGACAAAAGATATAGCTCCAGACCTATTAGAAGGTAACATGATTACGGATGCGCTATGGACTGACTTTGATAATGACGATGATTTAGACTTAATGATAACAGGGGAATTGATGGGGATTACTTTTCTAGAAAATAGTAATGGGAAGTTTAAAAAATCAGAAACAGGGATTGAGGACCAAGTAGGAATATGGAATAGTATTGCACCAGGTGATTTTGATAATGACGGAGATATAGATTATGTCGTAGGAAATTATGGAACCAATATTACGGCAACAATCTCGCAAGATCATCCGATCAAAATATATTATAAGGATTTTGATGGCAATGGGGTAAAGGATGTAATAACAACCTGTTTTTTCGCTGACAAGGACGGAGTGTTGCAAGAGTATCCTTACCATGGCAGATCAGATTTTGCAAAGCAGTACAATTCAATTAAAAAGAAGTTTACGTCTCACAATGACTACGCAGTATCTACTATCAACGAAATATTTTCAGAAGAAGAATTAATGAATTGTCAGATAACAAGTATAAATAACTTGAGTACTTCGATTATAGTAAATCAAGGAAATGGAAAGTTCAAGATGACAGCTATGCCTAGTGTTGTCCAACGAGCTCCAGTTTATGGTATGTCTGTCAATGATTTTGATGATGATGGTAATCTTGATATTGCAATAGTGGGTAATGACTATGGTGCAGAAGTAGCGACTGGCAGGATGGATGCCCTTGACGGTCTTATTGCTTATGGTGATGGTGAAGGAAAATTTGAAATTATAAATTCTCCTTCTACAGGATTTTCTGTGCAAGGAGATGCAAAGTCTCTAGTCCAAATATACAATGACCGGACTTCTAGCATGCTGCTTGCAGCTTCGCAAAATCAAGGTAAGCTAAAGGTGTTTGATTATGGCCATAAAGGTAAATATGTAAAGATCGAGCCTAACATAACTGCTGCATACGTAACACTTAAAAATGGAAAGACAAGAAAGCAAGAATTTTATTTTGGAAGTAGCTTTATATCACAGTCTTCAAGAGTCTTTCATGAAAGCAGCTCTATAGAATCCATCAAATATAAATCGTCTAAGGATTCGAATTAATTTTCAGTAACTTTTTCAAATGGATACCTAAGTCCTATTTGACTCCTTATTTCATCCATAATCTCAATCAAGTTTAGGCTGTCTTGATGAGACCATATGCTTGATTCTATCTTTCCAGAAGCTATACAATTTTGGCATTCTTCTATTTCATAAGTAAAGCCTTTGCCTTTGGTGGGCATTGAGTAATCTTGTGTTAAGTAGTTTGTGAGATTCCCTTTTACTATGCTGTAGCTTTCCGTCTCGTGCCAAAATGGATCAAGGTAAATTCTTCCCTCATCACCATAGATTTTAGCAACCATATCTGACTCAGCAGTAAAGCCAGAATATAGATTAGCTATTCCGTTTTCAAATTCTAAAATTATGCCTGCCTGTATATCGGTGCCAGTTTTAGAATCTAGTTTTCCTGCTGCTTTGATCTTAATAGGCTTGCCAAATATTAAGTATGCTAGAAAAACAGGATATACTCCAAGCTCAAGTAATGAACCTCCTGCAGTTTCACTTAGATGAATCCTGTGTGTTGAACCTTTGTCAATGACTAATCCAAAATCTGCATTGATATAACTAACTGTCCCTATATCTCCTTTATTAATGTGGTCAATTACAGAATTAATACAAGGATTAAATCGTGACCATAAGGCCTCCATTAAGAATTTTTGATTTTTCTTAGAAGCATCGATCATCGCTTGTACCTGATACCTGTTTACAGCTAAAGGCTTCTCGCAGAGTACATGTTTTCCAGACTCCATCGATTTGATAGCTAACTCTGCATGGTTGTGATGTGGGGTTGCAATGTAGATTATATCAATGGACGGATCCTCTAATAATTTTTCATAACTTTTATAAAAGCTTGAAACCTGATATTGATTGGCAAATTTTTCTGCTTTTGTTTCATTCCTAGAAGCTACTGCAACTAATTCCGATCCATCTACTTTTAATAGATCATCTAGAAAAACATGCGCCATATTACCTAGCCCTAAGAATCCCCACTTTAATTTTTTGGTATTGCCGTTCAATGGATAATTATTTACTTAAACGATTAGCATGCAGATAATCTGCTAAATCAGTTACAGCACCATCTCCTTTTGACCCAAACATAGGATTCGCAAAAAATCCATGTATTACACCATCGTATCTTTTAAAAGTACAATTCACCCCAGCATCTTTTAAAGCTTGAGCAAAAGCTTCTCCTTCATCTCTTAATGGATCAAACTGTCCAGTGATAAGATATGTATCTGGCAGTTTACTGAGATCAGAATAGAAATTTGGACTTGCAAGTGGATTGCTCCGATCGGCTACATTAGGAGTGTAGAAATCTATAAAAGTTCTCATCATCCTCCTAGTTAGGAAATATCCCTTTTCAAAATTATTGTAGGACTCAGTTTCGGTATTACTAGCATCGATGATAGGGTAGACTGCAAGTATTTTAGAAATAATTTCCTTGCCTTGATCTACTAAATTGACAGCTGCAGCTATCGCTAAGTTACCTCCAGCACTATCTCCCATGATGCAAATCTCTGCACTAGCTTTAAATTCTGATCGGTTATTGTTGACGTATTCTACTACTGCAGTTATTTCATTAACAGCGCTAGGGAATGGGTTTTCAGGAGCTAGACCATACTCTACTGATAAGACTTTGTACCCTGTAGCAGAGCAGACTTTTTTACAGGTCCGTTCGTGTGTTTCGATATTGCCGATGCACCATCCACCTCCGTGTGCGAATACGATAATAGGTTTTGTTTCATCAGGATGATCATCATATAACCTACATGTTAAC
>CALFUQ010000365.1 GCA_937929885.1 uncultured Saprospiraceae bacterium | reverse complement strand
TCGAAGTTACATTCGAAGATGAATTGATCAAAGATCATGCAAGTTGTGGAATGGATACCATCAAGAGAGAATGGATTGATATGGTCAACAAACATGGCAAAGAAGTAAGAACTGTAATCACTACACAGTGGTTTGTTTTTGATCCAGTAGATGTTGATGATGTATGGTTTCCGTCAGGTACTATCACAGTACCATGTCACATCAATGATCATCCTGATTCTCTAGCTGCTTACTTAGATGATCCGCTCACTTGCGAAAACGAAGGTATAGCGCTTACGTCTCCGCATATTGCAGGGACTCCAATTGTATGTGATGAATGTACTCCCATAGAAATACACTTCACACAGCTTAAAGAACTAAAAGAGGATGTACCATTATTGGTTACTGATCCTGACGGTAAGGAACAGTGGGTACTTATAGATCAGTGGACTAAGGAACTTGGTAAACGTAATGTATGTGGATGCGATGAATGGAATCAATTACTATCAGAAGTTACTGATGAGTATGTATCAGAGGGAGATATAGTAGAAATTAAGTCAAATTTCCCAGGCACTTTAGATGCTGCTGGTAAGTGTAGTACTTGGCCTTCATTGTCGACAGTTATAGATCCAATTACTGGGTCTGGGACAATAGTTACAAGTCTTAATCATGTATCCTTGTTTGGTAATAACAATATCTGTAATCTGGCTACTAGTTATGAAGACCTAATCATTCCTATCTGTGGAGAAGGAGCTAATTTATCCTCTTACAAAATATTAAGGACATGGATAATTTATGACTGGTGTACAGCCACTAATACTAAGAGTGTACAGATCATAGAAGTAAAAGATCTCGAAGGCCCTACGTTTACGGTTGTAGATTCGATTAGTTTAAGTACAGATCCTTGGTTATGTGGTGTTAATTTTGAAGTACCACCACCAAGTGATATGACAGATAAATGTTCTCCTGATAACCTGTCATATGCAGTGCATCTTGATGGTTCTCCAGGATTACAAATTGTAGGGAACTCAACAGATGGTTATACCATCTTGAATATACCTACAGGAGATCAGCGATTAATATATACGGTCAGTGATAATTGTGGTAATTCTGCAAAGGATACCACATTATTATGGATAGAAGATAATACACCCCCAGTAGCCATCGCAAAAGAAAACATAGTGGTCTCTCTTACAAGTTCTGGCAATAATGCTGGATATGCAAAAGTCTATTTTAACAGCATAGATAATGGAAGTTATGACGTCTGTAGCCCAGAAGTAAAGATCGAAATACGTAGAGATGAAGATTATTGTGAAATACAAGGAAATGAAACGTACACCAGTGGTCGGAATCGAGGAGATATTAATTACGGATTACATCCAGACAGTACTGCACTAGTAGATCCAGATGATGGACTTTTTATTAAGTTCTGTTGTGAGGATTTAACGGAAGGTGAGTACGGCGTCCATAAAGTATGGATGAGGGTATGGGATGATGCAAGTGGAGATGGTATAGCAGGTAATGCTGGAGATCACTACAATGAAGTATGGGCTATGGTAAGAGTCGAGGATAAGTTAACAGTGAATGTAACATGTCCACCAGATATTACAGTAACCTGTGATATAGGATTAGATAGCTTAAGTGTATTAGGTACTCCAACTACGAGAGGCGCATGTGCAGTTAATCTAGCGCACGAAGATGAACTACCAAGTGCTCATTGCCCTACAGGAGAGGTGATAAGAAAGTGGTATGTAGATAAAAATCTAGATGGTGAATTTAAGACGGGAGAGAAGTTTTGTAAGCAGATTATAAATATTACTGATCCTAAACCAATGTTCTGTGATGATATCATATTCCCTAAGGATACCATTGTAGATTGTGCTAATGCAGCAATGGATGATGGACCGATATGGACGGATGATCATTGTGGGCTTTTTGGATTTTCTGAAGAGGTAGAAATATTTGATCTACAAGATGAGTATTGCTATAAGATCGTTAAGCGATTTACAGTAATCGACTGGTGCCAGTATAATCCTAACAATGGGTCTAATGCAGGTATCTGCTACGGTAGTCAGAAAATCACTGTGAAGGATGACATAGGTCCTACCTTCCCTAGTTGTGAGGATAAGATAATAGAGTCAGCTGATGCAGATTGTGTGGCAGATGGTTTATCTATAAGCCAGACAGCAGTTGATGAAGGAGATTGTCTTGATAAGAAATTAGTATGGACTATCTGTCTAGACATAGGAAGTAATCGAAGTTGTGATTACACTTACCATGCGATCAGTAACTCAGGAGATGAGTTATTAGTGGATTTATTAGATGATGATAATAATCCTATAGCCATGATATCTGGTTCGCATAGTGTCACTTGGAATGTTACGGATGCTTGTGGTAATACATCGTCTTGTACATCTGAGCTAGTCATAGCTGATGAAAAAGCTCCTACGCCGATTTGTATAGAAGCACTGTCTACTGCTGTTATGAGTAATAATGGATCGGTGGAAATATGGGCTACTGATTTTGATCCAAACAAAAAGAGTTTTGATAATTGTGATAAGTCACTTACATACTCATTTTCAGGTGAAGAGATCATTTCTAATGTAGTAATAAGTTGCAGCCCATCAGGAGATGATGTAGACTGTGGAGATTGTAAGCAGACAGTTGTGTTTCCACTAGCAACACTAGTAGCTGTAGAAGCTAATGAAGTAGTAGTCGGTGGAGAGGTCTTGCCATTAACTTATCCATTTAATCTTTCTGATCCATTTCATCAGCAGCGATTGATTGATGAGCTTAAAGCATTAAATTATGATGTAGATGGCAGGATAGATCAGAATAATCAATCATTAGTTATCACCGTGAATTATGCAGGAGAAACATTCGATGCAGTGAAGCTTGATAATGGTGATTCATTCTCATTTACTTGTACAGATTGTGAAGTCAATCTAGCAAATGGATTGTACATCGAAAATGGTCAATCGCAAACATTCGAATTACCAATGTGGGTATGGGATGATGGCTATGATGTTAATTGTGATGGTAGAATTTCTGTAGATGAACGTAACAAAGATTATTGCTTGGTTATGCTAAGAGTAGATGATAATGTAGGTGCATGCGCAGATACAGAGGGCAATAGCTCAGCGCTTATTACTGGAGATGTTCAGACGGAAGTAGGGGAGATGGTAGAAGCGGTAGAAGTAGTTATTGCGTCGATCCACCCTGAGCATCCTTCGATGGCACTTACATTAGACGATGGAGTCTATGCATTTGCAAATAATCCTATGCAGCTTGACTATGAGATCAGTGCAGAGAGGGATGACGATTATATGAATGGAGTGAGTACACTAGATTTAGTAATGATCCAGAAGCATATCCTTGGGCTTGATATTTTAGATTCGCCCTATAAGGTTATTGCATCTGATGTTAATAATGATAGTAGAGTTTCTGCTTCTGATTTAGTAGAACTTAGAAAGCTGATATTAGGAATATATGCTGAACTACCAGCTAATAGTAGTTGGAGATTTGTAGAAGAGTCACAAGTGTTTCAGAATCCTGTTTCACCTTTCCCATTCACTGAGAATATTGAGATCTATAACTTATCGGATGATATGTCTGCGCAAGACTTCATAGGAGTTAAGATTGGAGATGTTAATAGTAATGTGGTCGCAAATAGTCTGATTACAACTGAGGTAAGGTCTAATCGAGATATGGTATTGAGGGTAGATCAGCAATCTGCGAGCAAAGGGGATCAAATAGAAGTTGCATTTACTAGTGAGGATTTTGAATCAGTCTACGGTATGCAGTTTTCATTAGCTCACAACGGACTTAGCTTGTTAGATGTAGTAAGTGGTACACTAGAGCTTACTGATCAAAACATAGGAGTGATTAAAGAAGATGGTTTACTATCATTTAGTTGGAATAGTATCGAACCTTTAAGTAGTGATGAAGTATTATTCTCATTTGTTTTTGAAGCCAATGAAAGTCTTGACTTAACGAATGTACTGAGTATCACTTCACAAGTCACTAGTGCGGAGGCCTATACTACTGAAAGTTATGTGCTAAATGACGTTAGCTTAATATTTAATAATACTTCGGAGGTACAAAATTTTGTCCTATATCAGAACGAACCTAACCCATTTACCAGTAATACGGAGATTGGATTTAGTTTACCTGAAGCTTCTGACGTATCGCTTAAAATATTTGACGTCAATGGTAGATTGGTGCTTCAGCAAAACGGAAGTTATCCTAAAGGTCTGAGTATAATTGAGTTAAATAGTGATGATTTAAGTAGTTCAGGAATCTTGTATTATCAATTAGATGCAGGAAAATATAATGCTACCAAAAAAATGGTGATGATTAAATAATAACCAACGTGACTATTAGGGGATAGTCACACTTTTTGAGATTCAGTTTTGAGAGGTTGCCATCTTTGGCAGCCTCTTTTTTTATTAGTCATATTAATAATTTTCATAAGATGTTTTAGCTATATTCGCCACCTACAATTAGTAAGCATGTTTGATACTCAGAGGTACATGATAACTTCAGCGCTTCCCTATGCGAATGGACCTTTACACATCGGTCATTTAGCTGGCGCTTACCTCCCATCAGATATCTATGTGAGATTCCTCAGAATGACAGGCAAAGATGTAGTATGGGTATGCGGATCAGATGAGCATGGAGCAGCTATTACCATTAAGGCAACTAAAGAAGGAAAGAATCCTAAAGAGATTATTGACAAGTATCATGAGCTCTTCAAAGTAGCATTTGATAAGATGGGTATCTCGTTTGATATTTATCATCGCACCTCTTCACCAATCCATCACGAGACATCACAAGACTTTTTCAGAAAGTTAAATGACAATGGTGAATTTGTAGTACAAGAATCAGAGCAATACTTTGATGAAGAGGCACAGCAGTTTTTAGCAGATAGATACATAGTAGGTACTTGTCCTAAGTGCAGTAATGAAGAAGCTTACGGAGATCAATGTGAAAATTGTGGCACTACATTAAGCCCTACAGAATTAATAAATCCAAAATCAAAGCTGTCAGGTTCAGCACCAATAAAGAAAAAAACAAAGCACTGGTATCTAGCACTAGATAAGTATGAAGGATGGCTTAGAGAATGGATAGAAACTGGTACTATAGACGGGGTTGAGTATCATGTACCAGAGACTTGGAAAAATCATGTAATTGGTCAGTGTAAGTCCTGGTTAGATGCTGGGTTGCAGCCAAGGTCGATGACTAGAGATTTAAATTGGGGGATAGATGTGCCAAGTGAGATAGAAGGAAGTGAAGGCAAGAAACTTTACGTCTGGTTAGATGCACCGATAGGGTATATCTCTGCTACCAAGCAATGGGCACTTGATAATGACAAAGATTGGGAGACATATTGGAAAGGAGAAAAAACTTCCCTCATACATTTTATAGCTAAGGATAATATCGTTTTTCACTGTTTAATATTCCCTGCAATGCTAAGGCAACACGGAGAATTTATACTCCCTAAAAATGTTCCAGCTAACCAGTTTTTAAATTTAGAAGGAAGAAAATTATCAACTTCTAAAAATTGGGCGGTTTGGGTAAATGACTATGTGGAAGAGTTCCCTGATAATATAGATGAACTCAGATATCATTTGATTAAGAATATGCCTGAGCAAAAGGATAGTGAGTTCACGTGGAAAGGTTATCAAGATTCGGTTAATAACGAGCTGGTAAATAACTTCGCCAATTTTGTGAATAGAGTAATTGTACTAACTAACAAATACTATGATGGCGTAGTACCAGAGTTCGATGAAAATCAAGATTTCACTGGTACAGCAGATGCAGATCAATCAGCATATGCATATCACGAAACTGAAATGCTGCAATTGCATGACGATATGCAAAACTTGAATCAACATATCCGAGATTTTGAATTTAGAGCCGCGCTCAAAGTACTCATGGAGATTAGTGCCAAAGGAAATCAGCTATTGCAGTTTAATGAGCCATGGAAACTCCAAAAGGAAGACCCAGCTAAGGTAGCGGTAGTTATGAATTTAAGTATCCAGATTGTAGCAGCTATGAGTGTAGCTTGTCGACCTTTCTTACCTAATACTTCTGATAAGATGAGAGAGGTATTAGCAATGGAGCCACTTGGCAAAGCAGATGAGTATAACGAACTTCTAATGGATCTTGCACTTGGAGATCATGCTATCCAAGCAGGACATAAGATAGGAGAGGCGAGCCATCTGTTCTCGAGAATAGATGATGAAGTAATCAAAAAACAAGTTGAAAAATTAAACGAATCAGATAATGCGAATAACGCTGCAGCAACGACAGCAGCAGCCACGGGCGCAGCTGCAATCGCAGCAGTGGGTTCTGCAAGTCAAGTCAAAGAAACAGTGAGCTTTGATGATTTTGTGAAAATGGATATCAGATCAGCGACAATCATCGAAGCCGAAAAAGTGAAGAAAGCAGATAAACTACTAAAGCTTAAAGTAGACCTTGGCTTCGAAAAAAGAACTGTTGTATCTGGTATTGCAGAGCATTTTAATCCCGAAGAACTACCTGGACAAAAAATATCCCTACTAGCCAATCTGGCCCCAAGAAAAATCAGAGGAGTAGAGTCAAACGGTATGATATTACTTGCCGAAAACGAAGAAGGTAAATTATTCTTTGTTGGTGCAGATAGTAACTGCCCTAATGGTAGTATCATAAAATAATCTTATTTAGTTTTAAGGTATGTATGTACCTAAGAAATTCGAAGCGCCATCAGTCGATGCTGTAGAGCAGTTTATCAAAGAGAATGGATTTGCTACATTGATAGGATACGATAATGGTATTCCACTTGCTACGCACACTCCCATAATGATCAGAGAGGATTCTAATGGCGATAAGAAATTAGTCGGACATATCTCAGTGGCTAATCCCCAAACCAAATGCTTTGATGGAGAGCAAGAGATGATGGCAATTTTCATGGAGCATCATACTTATATTTCTTCTTCTTGGTATGATCATGTCAATGTGCCTACCTGGAATTACATAGCAGCTCATGTTTATGGTAAAGTGAGCAGAGTAGAAGGAGATGATCTCTATAAATTACTTGATGAGGTATCTAAAAAGTATGAGGGGAATGGCCCATCAGCTTTTAAAATAGAAAATATGCCTAAGGATATGCTGGCTAAAGATATGAAAGGAATAGTAGGATTCGAGATGGAGGTGACTAAGGTAGAAGCTGCTTACAAGCTGAGTCAAAACAGAGACGTTAAGAACTACTTTGAGATTATAAAAAAATTAAAGGAACGAGGAGACGAATTTTCTGTTAAAATAGCAGCAGAGATGAGTAAGTTGCGTTCATAGTATGATGAGGATAGTTTCGATATTAATCTTGATGACAGCTGTGTCATTTACTTGTTTTTCACAAGTGCCTTCTAGTCAAGCAAAATTCTCTCTCCTAACTTGTGCGCCAGGTGATATGGCACAAGATGCATGGGGGCATAGTGCGATAAGGTTTTTTGATCCTACAAACCGAATAGACGAGGTTTACAATTACGGCACTTATGATTTTGCTGCTGATAACTTTATCTTAAACTTCCTAAAAGGTAAACTTGATTATGATCTTGCAAGTGGACCTATGGCGAATTTTATCAGGGTTTATGATTACTATGAAAGATCAGTGTGGGAACAAGATTTTGATTTAGATGCTTCGCAAGTCAAAGAACTATACCTGTTTCTAGGAAATAATGCTTTGCCAGAAAATAGAACTTATCAATATGATTTTTTCTATGATAACTGTTCTACACGGATCAGGAATATGCTGAGAGACAATCTATCTGGCTTTAATTACTCTAATCAACTAGAGGATAAAATCACCTTTCGCCAATTATTAGATGTAGATCTAAAATATCGAGACTGGACAGATTTTGGTATTGACTTAATACTTGGTGCAACTTGCGATGTAGATGCAAATTTTGAACAGACAATGTTCCTCCCAAATTTCCTTAGTGATAATTTAGAAGAAGCAAGATTTAATAAATCGAATTCTGATTCAAAATTGATCAGTAATCATCGTCTAATTTTAGATCATAATGAAAGAGGTAATTTAAGAAGGACATCTGCACTGATTACGCCAATTATTTTATTCTCGTTTTTAGCATTCCTAGAATTATTAATATTT
>CALFUQ010000364.1 GCA_937929885.1 uncultured Saprospiraceae bacterium | reverse complement strand
CTAGTAAAAAAAGTACTCTCTTAAAGCAAACTAAATATTGGAATCCTTCTCATTATTTGAACTCAACGAATACGTAAGGAGGGTTGTAGCATTAAATTTTCAGGAGCCTATATGGGTGCATGGAGAGATTTCACAGATTAAGGAATCGAGGGGTAATTGGTATCTAGAGATTATTGAGAAAAAAGAAGGCAGTGAAGAAATCATTGCTCAGTCTTCCGCAGCTTTATGGTACAAGTCCTATATGTTTCTTAAGCGTAAAATTGGACCCAGTATTTCCTCTTTGCTCCAAGATGGCATCCAAGTTAAACTTAAAATCAATTTAGACTTCCATGAGCGCTATGGGCTCAAAATGGTCATAGAAGATATCGACCCTAACTACACCATGGGTCAGGTAGAACTTAATCGCCAAAAGATAATTACTAAGCTTAAAGAAGAGGGCGTTTATGATCTAAATAATAGCCTCGAGTTACCTTCAATATTACAACGCGTTGCTGTCATAGCTTCTGAGCGTTCTGCTGGTTATGCAGATTTCATGAAACAGTTAGAGCAAAATGCTTACGACTATGATTTTGAAGTAGCACTTTATGATTCTGCAGTACAAGGTAGAAATGTAGAAAGTGATTTCGTAGCTGCTTTTGCAGATATAGCAGATAACTTAGAAGCATATGACTGCGTGGTTATTATTAGAGGTGGAGGCTCTAAACTTGATCTTTCAGGATTTGATAATTACAACATTGCCTCAGCCATTGCCAGATGCAATCTTCCTGTGATTACGGGTATAGGACACGAGATAGATGAGACAGTAAGTGATATGGTCGCTTACGAAGCACTTAAGACTCCAACAGCTGTGGCTTCTTATTTAATCGATAAATGTGCTTACTATGAAGGAGAAATCAATCAACTATCTGAGCTACTGAAACTCGATACGCTACAACGATTAAAACAAGAAGAGTCGCAGTTAAAATTAATACAACAAGAAATTAACCTTGCACCTAAATCACTCCTCGAAAGAGAAAAGCTAGGACTAGAAACAACTATCCGTAGTTTAGAGAGAGGCTTTAGATCATTGGTCCAAAAAGAAGATTTGTTTGTAACAAAGGCTGAGACTCTCCTAGAAGTTATGGATCCTAAACACATTCTCAAACGAGGGTTCACACTAATTAAACAATCTGGAAAAATCGTTGCTAACGCTAAGAGTATAGACCATAAAAAGAAACTAAGCATTAGTTTTGCAGACGCAGACTTAGAAGCAAAAATTCTATAAAACCTAGAAGAATGACTAAAGACAGCTATAGTAAAATCACAAGTGAACTACATGATATTGTGACTCAACTCCAAGATCCAGACACTAGTATAGATGCTTTACCCGCAATGCTTAAGCGTGCTAAAACTCTTATCAAAGCAAGCAAAAACAAACTCAGAAATATCGAAACAGATATCTCTGAGCTGTTTAACGACTTTGATGAAGAAGAGTAAAAAGCAAAACTTAATACTTGGATAAGTTATTTAGTAAAGTAAAATCCACCAGGAATAATCCCTGCAGCTAATCCACTTAATTGATTTCCTTCTTGATCTAAAATTATCACATCTCCATTTGAAGCAAAATCTTTAGCATCAGAAGCATAGATTACATTTTGTACAGGATCAAAACCTAATGCATAAAAAGAACCTGCAGCAAATAAGCTCGTTTCGAGCGTATTTAAATCAACAGACTTAATACCCTCAAAATCTAGATAATAAATTGTATTTCCAGATTGATCAATTGCTAGATTGCTTGATCCATTCGCAAGTTCCAATTGTAGTATTGCTTCTTCTCCTTCAATTTTATAAAGTCCACCTGAGGTATTATTAGCAGGTTCAGCAAAGTCAAATGCACCTGTGCAAAGCACCCAGATATCGTCTTCATTATCTTTTACTATTCCTACAGGATTATCACCTACTACAAATTCTTTTTCGACTACCGATCTACTTAAGTCATATTGAATCACTAATGAATCTGTACCAAACCCTCCAGACTTAGTTACATAAAGTTCTGTGCCATCTATTACCATGTTTTCTAATCCTCCGCCTATGGCTGTTTGAGATATAATTTCATTGCTTTCTACATCTATTTCGAAAAGTATTCCTGATACTCCATCAGCGCCCCAAGAACTGGCATACAATGTTTTATTATCTTCTGATGAGGTCATATATCTGACTTGTGGGGTGTCTTCGATAGTCGCAATTTTAGTGAAATCATCTGCGTTTACGACTTCTATCTTAGCAGCATTATTTATGGCTATGTATGCAGTTTTATCTGCTACATGCATAGATTGAGCAATGTTACCAAGTACCAATCCCATATTCTCTGTTTGGTAAATATTTTGAGATACAGTTGAATTTCTATCATAGTAGCTGATTGTACCTGTACCATCTCCAAACTTTCCTTGGTTAATTACAAAAACACCGGACTCATACTTACCTGAGGGGATCGGATCTGGTGAATCTCCATCTCCACAACTAAATAGTCCAAACATTAAAATCAGACTGCAATGTATCAATACACTTTTAATCATTTTCTTTTTATTTTATAATTTATGTTAAGTTCAAAATAGCGCAGAGGCATAGGATAAAATTGTACCTGCTGATAATCAGTATTCAGGAGGTTATAAGCTATTATTCCAATGCGAACTTCTTGATTAGATTTCAACTTAATTGGACTTGAAATCTCAAGGTTAACTATCGAATATCCTGGCAATGATGATTGATTATCTGTGGTAGTAAATCTCTCAGAGACTAATAGTAGACTTGGGTTTAAGTGAATATTATTCCATTGATAATCTATCCATAAAGTTGATTTCCATTTCGGGATATAAATTAGTTGCTTGCCAACTAATTCTTGGAAAGTAGACTCCTTAGAAATTGTAGTGTTTGTTAAAGACACAAGTAAACCACCTAATAACATATTACTAATGCTATAATTAAGTGAAGCATCAAATCCCTTAGAAATTACACTCCTCTGATTTTTAGGAGACCAAAATTGATCACCTGGAGTCCATAATATCCAGTTAGAAACCTGCTTAATATATGGATCGACTTCGATATCTAAACCATCATTAAAAGCGTACTTAATATTAAAATCTAAGCCATAAGATCGCTCAGGCAGAAGAGATGAATTACCTCCCTGCGGCCAATAAAGATCATTAAGTGTAGGAATATTATATGCACTATTTACAGATAGTGCTGCTTCGAAATTATTTGTGAAATATGAAGTGCTAAAATCGAATAGCAGCGGTGACCAGTCTGAATCGAATAGTTGTTCTCCTAGTACTATTTTACTAATTAAACCTTTCGACCATTGATGACTATACTGATAAGAGAGACTAGTAAGTTTTCTAGTGATTATTTCGCTAAAAAAGTTAGCATCTACCTTGTCTTGTCTAATTGATAAATTAATAAGATGTTTTGATTTAGACAATGAAAAATTAATTGCATCTACTTTATTGTTAGCTCTAGAGTCTACTACATCAGAGAAGTAGTTTAATTGTTCATCAAAATGAGCGTAATTTATTTTCGCATTAAGAGTCCCAGATGTATACACTAAACCTGCGTTATATCGATAATTGTTGTCTACCTGATTTGCGAATGTAATTGTGGACGAAAGTGAAGATGGTAATTGCCTATCAAATAATGAGACCCAAATGTTAGCATTCAGTTGTAACTGGTTTGTTAACTGTAATTCATTATTCCATTTTAAGTCTCTTCCTTTTACTTGAGTAATCCACTTATTTCGTTCACCTCCCCATTCATAATTGAATTTATTATCATTCTCTATCCACCCTAACTGAAAAGATGAATTAAGTTTGGACACTTGGAAACTATGAGAGAATAAAACATTAAAATTATCTGTAGAGCTGAGCGATAGTGCAACTTTGGTTGCCTTAGTAGCATTATTTTGATCTAGGATAATAGCTCCAGCTAGAGACGCAGTTCCTACATAGGCACTCAGTGATTTATTAGTATAGCTTACCTTATTAAATCCATTAATTAAACTGAGATCAAATGTTCCATTGATTGGACTTTGAATATTAAATTCTTCCCACAAGATTGCAGTATGTCTTGCCCCGAAACCTCTTATCAATGCAGTAGACAATAACCCTGGGCCATTCGATTGTAACTGTATAGGACTAGTATTATTTATGGCGGTAGCTAAGTTGCTATCTTCTGTTTTTAAACTTTGAGAAGCAAGATTGATCTTAGAGGCTTCTATCACTATCGTCTCCGTAGTATCAGACAACAATCTTTCTTGTGCGCATAATACAGCACAATTAACCACAAAGAATATACCTGTAAGTATCCTAAACAAAACGTATCCTTTATCACCTTTTACCCGAAGGCTATAAATTAATATAGAATGTAAAAGGCAGGTCTTCTGGCTCAGCTCTCCTTGATATCCCTTCCCATTCTGAGATTTTAGGTCGTCAGAACAGTGGATAATAATTTATCAAAGATTAAAAGCTATACAGCTGCGGGAACAGCTCCAGACTCAGAAGCGAACAGTGTTCGACATCTTAAACTGGATTCCCTATTAATATCTCGCGATAACCAATTACGATCGTAAAGGTAAATAAAACAAACTACTGTTTAGAAAACCTAGAAGTAAGATTTGTCAACCAGTTCATCTCCACTAATTTTTGATCATCAAGTGCTTTATAGGTCAAGTAAGCAGCTACAGGCAAGAGAATAATACATGGTAACCAAGCTCCCATAACAGCCCCTAAGGTCTGAGATCTCTGGAGCTTATCCCCTATTATACTTAAGATGATGAATATCATGAAGAATATGATCGCAGATAAAAGCGGATACCCATAACCACCCTTTCTAATGATAGATCCAAGTGGTGCTCCGATGAACAAGAATATGATACAGATAGTTGCCCAACTATACATTTGATGCAGGACTAGTCTTATTCTTTCTTTCGCTCTTGCTTTTTCACGTACTCTAAGGCTTGTGTTTAAATGATGAGATTTCCTTTGGTCAACAGCTGTCCTTGCTCCTACAACGAGCGACATACGATCTTCTGGATTAAATGTTGCCAAGAGATCAGATGCTTCTAGCTTGTTATCGTTTTGCTTCATCACATTCCTCATTAACTTCTGTGTGTTAGAAGTATTTTTTTCATCCAATTCTTTCTTGCGCTCTATTGCTTCTTCTATTCTTTCCTTCTCCTTTTCATCTCTTTCTTTTTTCTTTCTCCTATTAAGCAATATCTGACCAAAATCATTGTAGTTATCAAGTCTTTTTTCTGACACTTGATATTGCATAGAATCTATAGCACCTAGTAGCTGAAAAGTATTCATGAAATCATACTTCCTTCGCTGAGCATAAAAGAGTTTATTCTCAACATCAAACTCAGACATCGGAAAAATCTTTTCATATTTCTTAAACTTCGTTCTGATAAACGGATGTTGCGATCCTTTATCGCTAGGTCTCCCTTCTTTGGACTGACGATACTGTTCGCCATCTTCAAGATTCATAATAAAATAATTACCATCATCAGAAGAACTCATCACTCCTCTTTGTGCAGTCACTATGTTGAACGATTTATAAGAACTATGTATCTCATCATAGATCATAATTCCTTCTACATTCCTGCCATCTTTTGCTTTCTTTTTAATGTAGATATTATAACCAGTAAAATCTTTATTGAATATTTTTTCCTCTAAAGTTAGAGCGGGTTTTTGCCTTTTGATAACATCAAACCTTGAAAAGAATTCATAGTTAGCTTTCGGTACCAGATAGTTAGAAGCAAACAACGAAAACATCGCGGTAAAAATGGCTAAGTAAAATCCCATTTTCATAACTCGCACCAGTGAGATTCCCGCAGATTTGAGGCTAGTGAGCTCAAACTTCTCTGACATATTACCAAAAACAAAAACAGATGATAGTAGAATGGTAATCGGAATTGCCTTAGGTACAATTGTCCCTGCGAAGTAAAACACAAGCTCCATGATTTCGAAAAAACCTATCCCTTTACCTGTGATATCATCTATGTACTTCCATAGAAATTGCATCACTAGCACAAACTCAGCTATCAGAAATGACATAATATAGGGACCGATGAAATTCATCCCTACCATTCGATCTATTTTATTATTAAACCACAAATGTGCTTATTTCTTTGTTTTGTCAAGATAACAACGTACATATAACCATTATATCTACATTTTTCTCGAATATTGTTAAATGTTAAAATTTAAACTACCAGTAACATATATAATTTTTCACCCGTCAATCCTTTGTAAATGCGCGTAGAGGAGTTCACTGGGATCATAGATCCAATCAAAGATAAGCTTTACAGATATGCCTTGAGAATAGTCAAGGACGAAATGGGAGCTGAAGATGTTGTACAAGAAGTAATTATCAAGCTGTGGAAAAAGAAGGAGCAATTTGCCGAGATAGATAATAAAGAAGCTTGGTGCATGACCCTGACAAGGAATTTGTCTATAGATAAGACAAGATCTAAAAAAACAGGGCGTACAGAAGGCATAGAAGATTATCATCATATCAAGGATAACACCCTTGATCCTTACAAAGAGACTAAGAGTAAGGATATGATGAAACGGATTATGGACCTGATGGAATCACTACCCGAAAATCAAAAGTCAGTGATTCATCTAAGAGATGTGGAAGGATATACATATAAGGAAATAGCAGAGATAACAACTTTGTCAGTAGATCAGGTAAAAGTCAATCTGTATCGAGCGAGAAAGTCAATGAGAGAAAAAATATTAAACAGCAATATATTATGATCAAGAATGAAATCGACCAGTTACTTACTAAGTACTGGGAGGCTGAAACAACTCTTGATGAAGAACTATTAATTAAGAATTACTTTGCTGGTAGCGAGGTATACGAGGAGCATATGCCCTATCAGCAGATGTTTATTGACATGAGTGATACTCGTTCGGTAACATCTAAGATAGATGTCAATAGCATAATCAATAAAGTTGATGCACAAGTAAGTAGCACTAGTGAAAGTGATTACAACATTGACAGATTCTTAGCAGATTATTGGGCTGGAGAAAGCAGCCTAGCTGACGAGGAGGATTTGCGAAAGTACTTTAGAAGTGGTGCTGTAGCGGCGAAGCATAAGGAGTTTAAATTATATTTCAACTCCCTATCGCGTGAGCAATCTAAGTCAGGTGTTAATCTAGATGTAAAGAAAATATTAGCATCTGAATTAAAAAATAGGAAAAAAGAAGCTGTTGTGCGACCAATGTATAGTAGACGGTTAAGAAATATAGCTGCTGTAGGTGCAGTGTTGCTAGCATGTGGAATTGGATACTTTACGCTTGGACAGCTAGACGATGATACTGCAAAGTATGCTGGTAAGGTTACCATCCTAGATGAAGCGGCAGAACAAGAAGAAGCGTTAGCCATTACTCGCGAAGCATTAGCTATGCTTTCTAATAAATTTGCAAAAGGACAAGCTTCCATCGAGAAAGAAATGGAACAAATTAATAAGCTGAATATATTCTCTAACTAGATATCTAGACCCTAATCATTGAGATGATTTAATTTATAACTAAGTCATTTCATTTTTTTGAAACTAATTTAAACGGATTAAAAATGAAAAATTTTATAGCAATCGTATTATGTTTTTGTTGTGTGGGTATGTTTGCACAGACACCAGGCGTTGCATCTTTTATAGAAAAGTATGGCGATAGTGAAGATTTTACTTCTATCACTGTGAATAAAAAAATGTTCCAAATGCTAGCCACTGCAGCTAGTGGAGATAATGATATGGATCCTGATGTTAAAGCGATGATTAATGACCTTAAAGAATTAAGAATACTTACTTCTAAAAGTGGAGTTGATGGTCACTATGCGGAAGCAAACAAATTAGTCGAAGCAGATGGCTTCGAAGAATTGATGAATGTAAATGACAAAGGTGACAATGCAAGATTTATGGTTAAAGATAGCGATGGAGGAAACATTGTAGATGAATTAATCTTAGTAGCATCAGGTGATGAGTTTGTATTACTTGAGTTTGTTGGGAAGATAGATCTCACAAAAGTTGCTAAACTAGGTAAGGCGCTCAATATGGGTGGTCTAGAACATCTAGAAAAAATTAAAGAAGATTAGCATTAACTAATTGAAATATTTAATACCTCACTTATCACAAGTGGGGTATTTTTGTTTGCAATTAAAAATTAGCTAGCACTTAACTTGAAAAAAACAGTAACTATATCAGTAGTTGTAATGCTCCTAATCTTTACTGCTATCTACTATTTAGCTTTTCAGCCATTACTTTCAATTCTTAATGGATATGCTGCAAAGCGGATTTGTTCTTCCCATTTCATTGCTGACAGGTCTCTTGATGATATTTTAAATCAAGACATGGTCTACCCTGCTACATGGTGCACAGGTGACATTGATGTGGATAATCAAATTGTTCATAGTAGTATCTTAGGGCTTGCTACTAAGTCTGCAATCTATAGACCAGGTTTTGGTTGTACCATCAAGCCACTTGAACGAAAGTTAAAGGCCACTCCTGCTATATCAACTACCAACTCTTCAAATGCACTATGGCCCTATGGAGACTTTATGCCAGATACAGTTTTTAGCAATGTAAATGCAACCCAACTTAGAGAAGCAGTCGATGCATCATTTGGCACAGCGGACAAGACTAGAGCGGTCACGGTAGCATACAAAGGAAATATTATTGCAGAGCAATATGAGCATGGCTTTGACAAAGACACAGAGTTGCTAGGCTGGTCAATGACTAAGAGTATCACAAATAACTTAATCGGGATATTAGTCAATGAAGGTAAACTTACTATAGATGACACGAACCTATTAGATAGTTGGACGGACGAGAGATCAGAGATTACTTTAAACAATCTGTTGCACATGGCTTCAGATTTAGATTGGAATGAAGAGTATGGATATCTGTCTGATGTAACTCGCATGTTATATTTAAATGATGAAGCTTCTGATTATGCCATAGACAAAAAGGTGAAATCTCAAATTGGTACATCATTCGTGTATTCATCTGGAACAACAAACATCATTTCAGAAATTATCAAAAATACTTTTGAGAGCGAAGAAGCATATTTGAAATTTCCTCACGATGCTCTGTTTAATAAATTAGGTATTAATGCTACGATGGAACTTGATGCTGATAACAATTATATAATGTCTTCATATGCCTATATGACCGCTCGAGATTGGACTAAGCTAGGACAGTTTTGGTTGCAGAATGGCAATTGGAATGGAGAACAAATCTTACCACTGGACTGGATGACGTATAGCACTTCCTCTGGCTATGGTATAAATGGGGTTTATGGTGCCCATTTTTGGCTCAATGGTGATTCGTTTTTATATCCTGATGTTCCAGGTGATATGTTCGCTGCTCGAGGCTTCCAAGGGCAGCATGTAGTTGTTATTCCTTCTTTGGATTTAGTAATAGTAAGATTTGGAGTGGATGAAGGAATTGAAACTTTTGATTTCAATACATTTATAAGTAGTATCGTTGCATCTATAGAAGTATAATGGGAGAAAACATAAACTTAACAATTACACTAGGGATCATCGCTGTTACTTGTCTCGTTTCTTGGAGAGCTTTCAATGATCGTAGCCTCTTCGAAAAACTCAAACACTACCCTTACGAAGAAAATAGAAATAAAGAATTCTATAGATTTTTGAGTTCAGGCTTTGTGCATGGTAGTGGGATGCACTTAGTGATTAATATGTATGTCCTCTATACATTTGGTGAGGTAGTAGAGAAGATATTCACTTACCAGTTTGGTGTATTGGGTAGATTCATTTTTGTCATATTCTATTTATCAGCTATAGTTGTCGCAGACATTCCTACATTTTTAAAACACAAACTAAATCCTGGCTTTGCAAGTATCGGTGCATCAGGTGCCGTTTCAGCAATTGTCTTTGTTTTTATTTTATTTGACCCTTGGCAAGGGCTTACTTTTATTTTCTTTCCGTTTTTCTCTATCCCTGCGTTTATTCTTGGAGTAGGTTATTTGATTTATTCGTCGTGGGCGAGTAATCGTGGAGGAGGTAAAATAGATCACTCAGCACATTTAGCTGGAGCCATATATGGTATTGTCTTCATGTGTGTCCTTAGACCAAGTTTAATGCTAGAGTTTTTTAAAAGCATCCAAGATGGACTCCCTTTCTAAGCTATTTAGTCATTTGTTGTTTCTCTGAGCTACTTTATGTAGAATGATTATAAGTGCGAAGTGATCGGCACTTAGTAGTCATTTTCAAAATATTATTATTTACCCTAATGCTTTAAGTACTGATTTACCATTAATATCTTCTAAATACTAATGATTTAGTGGCTATAGTTAGTCTTTTACCTTTGGAATATTTATTTTTCGCAAGCATTTATAATCCCAGTTCTACTTTTTGAATGGATGGAGTGTTCACAATGCAATTAGTAACTAATCGTAAATATTTAAAAATGAACCTAACTACCAAATTTTCAACTTTTATGCTCGTGCTTTTCTTACTGCCATCGTGTGTAAGTAAAAAACAATTGCTTGAAGCTCAAGATATGTTAGCACAGTCTAAAATGGACTTAGAAAAATGTGGAAATGTTGTAGATGACTATGCTGCAAGATTAGAAACTTGTAATGGCCAGAGAGACGATCTCACTGCGAAATTAAGCGCAAGCGAGACAGAGCTTAAACTTAGAAATGAACAAATGGGTGATCTTAGATCTCAGATAGACGACATGAGAAGACAGCGTGATGCGCAACAGACCACTGTATCAGATCTAACAGTACTCACAAAATCTGCAAATGACAATATCAAGAATACACTCTCACAATTAGAGTCAAAAGATAAGTACTTAAGATACTTGCAAAATGCAAAGACCGAATCTGATTCAATTAATCTTGCACTTGCGGTTAATTTAAAAGGTGTGCTTGCCCAAGGTATTGCTGACAATGATGTTAATATTCAAGTTGACAAGACTGTAGTATTTATCAACTTATCAGATAAAATGCTTTATAGAAGTGGTAGCTCAGACATCAATAGTCAAGCAATGGGCGTATTAGGGAAGATTGCAAAAATTATACAATCTAAACCAGGCTTAGAAGTGATGATAGAAGGTTACACTGACAATAAGCCAATTGCGAGGCCAGGTATCCAAGACAACTGGGATTTAAGTGTAAAAAGAGCTACATCAGTAGTTAGAGTTTTGCAAAAGAACTTTGGAGTAGATCCTAACAGATTAATCGCAGCAGGAAGAGGAGAATATAATGCTTTGGCTTCTAATGATGACGAGTTAGGCAGATCAGCTAATAGAAGAACAAGAATTATAATTATGCCTAAGCTTAATGAGTTCTACGATCTTTTAGATCCTGAAAAAGCAAATGCTGGAATAGAATAATACTCAAATAACATAAAATATAGAAAGGCTGTGTCATTGTGACATGGCCTTTTTTATGCCTACTAGTTAAGTCTATTAAAACTATACGCTTAGAAAGTCATCTCTTAGTGATTTTTCTCTCCAATTTATAGACGGACTATTCATATTAAGATTAATAATATAAATTAAAACCTTATGTGACTACGTGTTTACTATTTACTTTAGTAGATAAACAACTTCTTAAGGAAATTAGATTCCTTAAAATAAACCTTACCAACACATGAGATACTTTATATTTTCCTTAGTATTTGTATTCAGTTTCAGCACTATACATGCTTCCGATAATGATGATTTTGCTTGTCTGCAAGATCTAACTATAAATCAATGGGATGGCATGCTTGCACTCTCAGGTTCTTTACCATGTGGTTACAAAGATTATGATGTATTATACTCTGTGACGGCTAGTGGACCTTTCGCAAAGATAGGCATACATAATACTTCAACATTCTACTTCGTTCCGTCCGATGGCTATTACAAACTCAAAGTATTATGTGGTACAAAATGCCACGAATCAAATGTTTTGCATTTCGATGAAGGGTTAAGTCCAGTTTGTGAATTTACAATTGAAGCTCCTTTTACAACTGGTTCAACAATTAAACATTGTTATTCTAATGATGGTAATATTCATCTTGATGCCTCATCATGGATATCAGGATGTACGGTAGCAACATATGAATGGACTACCCCATCTGGAATTGTTAGCGGGAAGGCTTTACATGGCAATCATGGGTACGGCACATACTTGCTTACCGTCACTTGTCATGATGCATCATGCTATTACGAGACTGCCAACCTATGGTTTGTTATAAAAGAGCACTGTTATACAACTAACTATTGCCATTTTGATTTTGATGCACCTTATCAAACTAAAGAACACTGTTATAAAGATGATGGAGACTTATGGATTAATGGTGCATCTTGGGTGTCTAATTGTGGTGATGCTACTTACAAATGGACTACGCCAATTGGAATTGTATATGGGCCATTATTAGAAGGTAATTTTGGTTATGGCACTTACACATTAAGAGTTATATGCAATGAGAGTGATTGTCATTATGTCGAAGAAAATGTCTCATTCGTGTTAAAAGATAGGTGTGAAGCACATTGTCACTTTAAAATTGACTCTCCTATCGGTAATCATGTAAAACATTGTTATGATTCAGAAGGTATCGTTTGGATAGATGCATCGTCTTGGGTAAAAGGTTGCCATAACGTCCACTATAAATGGGAAACTCCTAATGGAAATGTTACAGGACCTATACTTGACGGTAAATATGGATATGGGCAGTTCACTTTAAAAGTTACATGTCACGATGCTGCTTGCTATTATGAATCGTTATCAACTTCTTTTCACTTAGTAGATGACTGTCACAAACCATTTGTGATGCACTGTCCAAAAGATAAGTGGGTTGATTGTGATGCAGAATTATGGAATCTTGATTCATTCGGCAAACCATATTATTACCATAACAGTAAAAAAGTTTGGGTCTATGGGGAAAAAGTGCATAGACATATCAATGATTGTAACAGAGGCTATATAACTAGAGAATGGAAAATGAAAGATCCATACGGTTACTGGCATAATTGTTCTCAGACTATTTATGTAGGAGAAGATGTATATGGTAAAGTAAAAATTGATTGGCCTACAGAGCATGTAGAACTAGAAGGATGTAATCCATCTCTAGATCCAGATCATTTGCCATATGGTGCGCAGAAGCCTCATTACGGTAATACAGGATGTTCTAAACTAGGCCATTCTTACACAGATAAAGAATTCTACTACAGTGGTACCTGTAAAAAAGTAGTTCGAAAATGGACGGTTATTGATTGGTGTGTTTATGATCCTAATCATTCTCCAGATGACGGTAGACATGAGTATTATCAGACCATCAAAATATCTAATACAGTTAAACCAATAGTCAGCCTAGAGGATAAAATTACCGTATCGACCAGTAACTGCGATAATGTATATGTAGCGTTAGATGATTTAGTAATTGATGCATCTAGTTGTGGTGATAAGTTTAATATCAGTAATAATTCTCCACATGCTGAGAAACATAGAGAAAATGCTTCAGGTACTTATCCAGTAGGTACAACTGAGGTGTACTACACAGTTCAATATGGTTGTGGATATGAGAAGCAGTACAAACAAGTTATAACTGTAAAAGACGATGGGCAATTGACAGTATACTGTGGAGGTAAAATGGTAATGCCTCTTCGAGGGATTGACACAGATGGTGATGGTGTAAATGAAAGAGGAGAAGCAGAAATATGGGCAAAGGATTTTAATGCTGGGTCGTCGGATAATTGTGGTGGTGATTTAGACTTTTCTTTTTCCTCTGACTCATTAGTAATGTCTAGGATATTCACTTGTGATGAACTCGGTATTAATGATGTAGAGATTTACATTTCTGATGCTAGGGGTAATTATACTTATTGTAATGTAGAGATACATATCCAAAACAATGGCGCTAATATATCTGATTGTGTTAGAGCTGAAGATGAAACTGAAGAAGAAGAAACTGAGAGCCAAGATGCTGACGAGACAGAAGAAGATCAAACTGAAAACGAATCTGAAGAAGAAACTGGAGATGAGGATGAGAATGATGACGATAGTAATATCACAGAAGATGAGACAACAGAAGATTATGAAGCTAAGACAAGTGGTTTAATTAAAACACAATATGGGTTACCAATTGCTGAAGTCAAGATAGACCTCTATATGACTGTTAAAGAGCAAATTAGCGAAGCTACTTTCGATATCGTAGAAACTAAAACTGATAGTTTCTATGGAGGATCTGGAGCCCTAATTTATGTCATAAGCATGGACACAGTATGGCATGAAGCCGAGGTAGCAGAAACGATGGTCATGCAAACATCTACTAACACAAATAATCAGGGTGAATATTTATTCTCTAATATGGCAATCAATGAGAGTTTCATGATAGAACCAACTTCAGAAGAAATGGATACCGATAAACTTGATATCGCTGACGCTAATAGACTTTATGCGCATGTGTCTGGTGCTGAGCCACTAACTGATCCTTATGCGCTCTTAGCCGCAGATGTAAATCAATCAGGTTACGTAGATTTAGATGATCTAGATTATTTGTTAGCATTTATTAATGGAGAGAATGATGAGTTAGGAAATGGAGAGATGATTTTCATAGATGCCACTTATCAATTCGCAGATGAAACTAATCCTTGGAGTGAACCCTACTCTACTTCACGTATGATAGAAGCATCTGAAGTACAAAACCATAGAGCAGATTTTATCGCTATCACACTTGGCGATTTAGTTGATGATGCAGAAGGTGGTCAGGAAGAATTAATGCAAACAAACCTTAGAACTCGACAAACTACTGTAGCTGTTGTGAGTCCTAATCCATTTAATAACTATACGACTATAAGTATAAATAACTCAGAAACTCAGCAGGCGGTATTATCGCTTTACACGATTGATGGTCAGAGAGTATATCAGTCAGAACATAGACTTGCGCAAGGCCAAGAAAAGCTGATTATTACTCATGACATGATACCGCAATCTGGGGTGTACATATATACTTTAGCCTTAAATAATAGTACGTTGAAGGGGAGATTACTTAAACTTCAATAGTTTGATTGTAGCAATCATGCTAGCTTATGGAGTATATAATTGAGCAATCTTTTAAGCAAGAAAACTATGCTCTTAATTACCTTACTGAAGGTGAATATGAAAATTGCACTTTTGAAAATTGCAACTTCTCGGGCAGTAGCTTAGCCAGAATTAAATTTATAGACTGTAAGTTTGTAGAATCAAATCTCAGCAACGTTACGTTAACAGATACTAGTTTTCAGAATGTAAAGTTTAGAGATAGCAAGCTCCTAGGGCTCAGATTTGATGAATGTGCGGAATTCGGTTTATCTTTTTCGTTCGACAATTGCGTTTTAAATCATTCTTCTTTTTACAAATTAGATATCAGAAAAACTACTTTTCTAAATTCTCAACTACAAGAAGTCGATTTTACAGAAACGATACTTACAGACTCATCTTTTGATGAATGCAATCTATTAAGAACAACATTCGATAGAACTAATCTTACAAAAACAGACTTTACAGCTGCTCACAATTACTCAATCGATCCAGACAATAATATGATCCGTAAAGCAAAGTTTTCTTTGTTTGGATTAAGCGGGTTACTGGAAAAGTATGGCATAGAAATAATAGAGTGAGGTACTATTATTAATAACTAATTTGGCAACTCAGCTTTTACTAGTCGATCATATTGATTCTTATTTTCTTCTTCTTTAGCTTGACGTTATTGAGCTTATTTATCAGTTGTTTTGATTTGTAGGTTGGTACGGCCACAAAAGCACAATCTTGCTTTAACTCTATAAGTCCTAACTCAT
>CALFUQ010000363.1 GCA_937929885.1 uncultured Saprospiraceae bacterium | reverse complement strand
GTTTGTAGAGATTTTGAATTTACAGTAGCAGTAACAAATTGGTTAATTGATTTAGACACTTCACATTACAAGTATTTTATTGACGGAGACTTGGTTGCTAATATTTATAATTTGGATTCGGTTTCAGTGACGAACTTGAGTCTTGGTACACATACTTTAAAAGTTCAGTTGTCAGATGCAAATGACAATGTGATTAATGCTTTAGATGAGATTAACTTTACTGTAGGCGAGTTAGAATTAGATGCGGGAGAAGATACTTACATCTGTGAGGGGCAATCAGTAACCTTGTCGGCAACAGGAGCATCGAATTACATGTGGGGAGATGGAGATACATCAGGTATGATTGTAGTAGCGCCAACTGTTACAACAACTTATCACCTGACAGGAACTGATGAGTTTGGTTGTAAGGGAGACGATGAGGTTACAGTGTTTGTAGGTGAGAGTGCATTGATCGGTAATTATGTATGGAAAGATAAAAATGCAAACGGATGTCAGGATGCTAATGAACAAGGCTTAAATAACATCACAGTAGATTTATTAGAAAATGGAGTTGTAGTACAATCAACTATAACTGATAATAATCCAATCAACAATAACAAAGGTTGGTACGAGTTTGTAGCTTGTCCAGGGGATTATTCTTTGAGGTTTGGTGAACATAAAAGATTGGAAATTACGATACAAGATAACTGTAATGATGATTCTAGAGATAGTGATGCTTATCATTTGACTCGTGAAACAGAGGAGTTTTCTATAGTCTCTGGCGTTGATATGCTAGAAATTGATGCTGGATACTATCCGTTTGGAAAAATAAAAGGACGAGTTTGGCTTGACAAAGATATTAATGGGATGCAAGATGAATTAGAAGAAGCTTTCACTGGACTATTGATTAAATTGTATTCAATATCTGGAGGCGTTACGCCTAGATCTTCTTCCGACGTGCCTATTGCAACAACATTTTCTGATACTTATGGAGTGTTTGAATTTAATGATCTGTTGTTGGGTGAATATTACATTGAGGCAGAAGTAAGTCCTGGCTATAATCTAACCTTACAGAATACTGATCCTTTGGATTCACTTGATAGTGACGTTCATCAGTTGACAGGGCAATCTTTAATTGTTGAAGTTGATTCTGTATTAGCATCTGAGTTTGACCTTGATATTGGTCTTAATGAGATATTACTTCCACTAGACTTGATCTCATTTGGAGTGGTAAATAATGATAGAGATGTATTTATCAACTGGTCCACAGCAAATGAAATCAATACTGAATATTTTATAGTGGAGAGGCGACATGAAACTGAAAATGAATTTAAAGAAGTGGCAACAGGATTGGCTAAAGGAGGAATAGGACTAACTGAAAACTATAGTGCCACTGATCTAGTATTAGGTTCTTCTGGAAGGTATTTCTATAGACTAAAAATTGTTGATAATAATGGAAGTCAAGAATACAGTCAAATAGAATCTATTACAATTAAGGAAGTAGATTCCGTTAAATTAAAAGTCTTTCCAAATCCAGCTTTAAATGAACTGTATGTAAGTGGTATTAGTGAAGACATTGAAGGTCTAAATATTACAATATATGACAGAGTGGGGCAATTGATCAGTTCAAAATATAAAATAGAAAATGGTGTTGCGAAAATAAGTTTGCAGGGTTTACCCTCAGGAGTTTATATAGTCCAAGTGTCAGAAAAGACAGAATTGCATCATTATAAAATAGTTAAAGAATAGATATTTGGATTGGTAGTTGAATGAGTGTGATGTAATAGAGAAACCAAACATCCTAGATTAAAACCAAATCAAAACGCAAAAATATTCCACTACAAAGTGGTAAAGAAATAATAATATTTCACGGCGGAAATTTATTTTAATTGGGTGTTGCAATTGCCGCACCCATTCTTTTTAAAATTCATTTTGGTCTTTATTATGGGTGCTTATTGAGCTGTGGCATAATTTTAGTTCTTAGTTAAGGGTTATCCCTTCTTTTTAAGATGTTTAACTGTAATGGTATGATATTTTAAATGTCTTGTTAGCAATGTTAGAATTTATAATCGCCTGCACAATAGTTATAATTATTTAATTGGATTAAATTCAAAGCATACCTAAAAAACAAAGTTGACTAAAAGAATTTTTCTTTCTATTGTTATTCTAATCGCTGTAATCCATAGTGTATTTGGCCTATGTGATTGTACTCCAATTCCTGATAAAGGAAATCTAGAAGTAACTGTTTCTAATCTTACTGAACTACATGCAGCATTAGATCAAGCAAATAGCAGAAATGGAAACATGACAATTGTTGTTAACCCAGGGACTTATAACTTGACAACTAATCTAAGGTTTATAAGTGCTAACATGGCTAATCTTACAATCCTTGGTTCAACCCAAAATTCTTCCGATGTGGTTATTAGAGGAATGGGTTGGAATGACAATTCGGTAACTCATATTTTTAATGTAGCAGCTGATGATTTTACCGTTGCGAATATGACCATCGGTGAAGTTTTTTATCACCCAATCCAAGTACACAGTAATCCTGAGGATGCAGATAATTTTCTGGCACAGAACGTAAGGTTCGTTGATGCTAAAGAGCAATTGCTTAAAGTGTCAGGTGGCGGAGCAAAGTTTGCAGATAATGGTAAAGTATTATGTTGTGAATTTGAGTTCACAGCAGGAATAGCTTATCAGTATTATACTGGTGGGATAGATGCACATAGATCCAAAGACTGGCTGGTCGCTAACAATACTTTCAAACACATAAGATCTCCCGAAACTCTATTAGCGGAGCATGCCATTCACTTCTGGAAAGAGTGCGAAGGTGCTGTCATACAATCAAATCAAATTATTAATTGTGATCGAGGAATTGGTTTTGGATTAGGGAATGATGTGCTATCTGGAAATTTTGGGGGAGTCATCAGAAATAACTTTGTGCACACTTCTAGAGATGTAGGGATAGGGTTAGAAACTTCTCCCAATACCAAAATTTATAATAATACCGTAATCACAGAAAACTATCCTAGGTCGATAGAGTATAGGTTTGGCACCACTACCAATGTCCGAATTGCAAACAACATCACCAATCAAGAAATAAGCGATCGCTCAAGTGGATCTACTGGTACATTGACTACGAATGTTAGAGTCAGTGATTTGAGCATCTTCAAAGATCCAGCAAACTATGATTATCATTTAAAGGCAAGCACATCTGGAATTACAGATTCAGGTACTAGTTATCAAGAGGTAATGGATGATTATGATTGTGAATCGAGAGATGACAACCAAGTAGATATAGGAGCAGATGAACTTGCAAGTGTTGGATGTACAACTACTGCATGTGTTGTAATTGCAGGTTCCGTAAGAGTCGATGCTACATTCGAAAACATAGGAGTTAATTATTCGATACAAGGAGATGATAACTTAAACAGTGCCCTCACTTTAAGGTATAGGGTCCAAGGCTCTACTGCATGGAGAGATGGAGCTATGGCCATGCGTGCACATCCAAACATAGTTGTGGATGGCTCTAGATTAAATATGAATTTTCATGCTGCTAGTGCGATGTATTTAATGCCTAATACCAGCTATGAGTTGCAACTAGAATTGAATGATCCAGATGGAGGTAGTCTGACAACTATTGAGCGTGTAAGAACAAAAGCATTCCCAGAAGCCTCTATAAATTCATTGAAATATGTAAGTCCTGGAAGCTCAGGTGGGTCAGGCACAGAGCAGGACCCTTATCTTGGATTACAGACAGCTGCAGACAATGCAAGTGCAGGGGATCAGTTTGTTGTTGCGGCAGGTGATTATGATGCTTTTTCTATAACAAATAGCGGTACCGTTTCTTCTCCTATTACCTTTGTCAGTGAGACTCAGAATTGTGCAGTCATTGATGCTAATAATTCAACTAGACATGCAATCAGTATTGGAACTTCTTCTTCAGTCACTTCTCATGTTATCATAGATGGGTTTACAATACAAAATGCAAACTGGGGAATTGATGCACAGAACACACAGTTTGTTACTGTAAGAAATAATATTTTCCAAGATGTAGGTTGGGGGTTTTATAATCGAAAAGAAGAAGGAAACGAAAGTGATCAATACATAACCAATAATATCTTTATCGGAAGAACTGGTTGGCCTGGCTCAGGAATTCCACCTGAAAGAGCAATTGATATAAGAGGGAATAATAACGTCGTAAGTTATAATACGATCAGAGATTTTGCTGATGGGGTGTCAATAGATGGCCCACGATACAAAACATCTTACTCTCTAGACATTCATAATAATGACATCAGGAATGCTATCGATGATATGGTAGAAGTAGATGGCATGATATCTAACAGTAGGGTGTATAGCAATCGATTGTACAACGGTAGAGCAGGAGTAAGTGTGGCTCCTGTATACGGAGGGCCAGCATACATAGTAAGAAACGAAATATTTAATCTAGAGAATTCTGCATTCAAAATGAATAGAGGATCATCGGGAATGGTTATCGTAAATAATACAATCGTGTCTGAGGGAAATGCAGTGTCATCACCTAACGGGTGGCAGAATACAGTATATCGAAATAATGTTATGCTAGCTTCTAGATATTGTTTTGAGTTTTATGGCCTAGTTGATGGCAGTGAGGATGACTGGGATTTTGGAGCATATTATTCATCTCGTGCAGGAGGTGGTGGATCAGAGTGGTTTAAGTGGCAGGATGTGAGGTATGGCGGAGTATCTGATTTGGCTTCAAGTGGATTGCTGGAGTCAAATAGTATTTCTATCACTCCTAGCAATTTTGTAAACATAACATTGCCGACTGCTTTTAATATAGAGTATGATCCTGCTCAGAAAAATCTAAGCCCGACATCAGGTAGCCCTGTTATCAACTCTGGCACACGAGTCGATAATCTTAATGACCCATATGTTACCGATGGTCAAGTGGATAGAGGTGCTTTAGAGTTTGGTCGGCCAGAACCTAATTATGGAGCTTCGTTCAGTTTGAGAATGTCTGAGGATTGTTCACAAGCGGTGTTGCCTTTAGAATTGATTTCGTTTAACGTTATTGATCATGACAGAGAGGTGCTTCTAAATTGGACTGTTGCTAATGAGGTTAATGTAAAACACTATGTGGTCGAAAGAAGGCATGAGTCTGAATTAGATTTTGTTGCGGTTGTAGAATTGGAAGCTATAAGTAGGGCAAGTTCAATGATGGCTTATGAGTCACGGGATTATATCAATGGATTAAGCGGTTATTATTTTTATCGATTAAAAATGGTAGACAATGACGGTGTAGTAGAATATTCTCAAGTGCAATCTGTACACGTGTCAGAAGATCAAAATAGAAATTATAAAGTGTATCCTAATCCTACTCTTAATGAAGTGTTTGTAGCAGGTTTAAAGCATGATGAGATTGATCTAGAGATAAAACTATATGATAGGATAGGAAGATTGGTCAGCAGTACTTTTGAAATAAGTAATGGTTCTGCTAAAGTTGATTTAAGAGATTTAAAATCTGGAATTTATATACTTAAGATATCTGCCAATAAGGAATTGCAACATTTCAAACTGGTAAAAGAATAACAGGAACCCTTTACTCTTTTTTGCTCACGATCTTTCCGTCTTTTATAACCAACATGATGTTTCTCAATACTGAGATGCTTTGACTTGAATCTCCATCTACAATTTTCTATCATGAGTTTATAGATTTCTACCGTTGCCCTATCACCTTGCTAGATGGTAGACACACCAGCTAGAATAGCTCTGCGCATGGCTTCTTCCGTTACTGCGTGAACGACGACTTGCCTTCCACTGCTATTGGCTATTTCTACGATCAGCTTCATCTCGGATAATGTAAAAGTTGGCATCGCATTACCAAAAGGTCCATAAACGCATATATACAGTTGATTTTTTATTTTAATAGTTAAGTTTTTTTCTTTTTTAGTCGCTATTACTTTTCGTACTTGAGTTTTATATACTGCTTAGTTGATTCTGTGTATTTGTGGTTTTCAGATATCCGTTGATTAATCAACCAGGCAATCTCTCCATTGCTGATTAAAACTAGTTGATCCTTTTTGCTTAGTCTATCTACTTTGTTATCGATTAGATAGTCTTTAACTTTTTTCTGATGTCCCTTCATTCCAAGAGGTGAAAATTTATCGCCTTCTTTCCAGTTTCTTATCGTTAGTGGAAACTTTATTTTTTCTGTATCCAAATATTCGAAGTCTGAGTTTTGATCTAGCATATTAGTTTCTTCTATGATCAAGCTACCACCGTTATTGAGTTTGTAAGCTCCTGGTTTTTCAATGATGAGATTTAATCCTACAGGTTTTTTTAAAGCTTCAATAATCAGGTTTTCTCTGTCAACAAGAAGTAGATGAGTAGGAGAATAAAACGTAGATCCAATGCTTTTGATACTATTTTCTATTTGTTGGCATTGGCTGAAATTAAATCTAAAGCCTTTAATTAAGTAAAAGAGGAGAGTAGGCTTTTTACTAAAACCTTCTATGGCTTTTTTCTTAATTATGAATCTATTTTCAACCTGATTAATAAAACTAATCTGAGAAAGTAATTCCTGTAACAAGAGTTTGGTATTGCTAAGTTTTTCAAGACTTGCATTTATATTCTTATTTGCATCAGCATCAATCTCGTTCAGTTTGGGTATCAACTCATGCCTGATATGGTTTCTTCTGTACTTATTACTGCTGTTAGATGCATCTTCTCTATGAGCTACTTTAGACTTTTGAGCATAGGCTGTTATTTCATCCTTTGTGCTAAACATTAAAGGTCTGATTACCTTTTGATTATTAAGAGGAATGCCAGTCAATCCATCTAATCCAGCTCCTCTGATTAGGTTTATAAAGAAGGTCTCTAT
>CALFUQ010000362.1 GCA_937929885.1 uncultured Saprospiraceae bacterium | reverse complement strand
ATTTTAGTCCAATCTTCTCCTCCATTTTTTGTGACATGGATTGGCCCATCATTAGCTCCTACATATATTACGCCTGGCTCTAGCTTTGATTCTTGGATAGCATAGATAGTACTGTAAAATTCTTCTCCTGTTATATCATTGCTAATCGGCGATCCTGATCTTACTTGTTTATCTGTTTCAAAAGCCGTCAGATCTGGAGAAATAACCTCCCAAGTCTTTCCTTCATCAGTAGTACGGTGCACATACTGAGAAGTATGATAAATCACATCCTCGTTATGCGGTGAAATGTGAATTGGAGATACTCTTTGAAATCTAAACTTTAGATCTATCGGGTTGTGGCCGTACATGTATCGAGCACCGACATCATAGCTTTGCTGCTGACCAGTAGCTTTGTTGTAAACACTAAATCTCCCTTTGCAGTTAGCATAGACAATATTCGCATTGCTAGGGTGAGGGACTGCTGGTCCTGTCTCACAACCTCCTGTGTTTCTAATAAGACCTAGTGAGCCAGCTTGATGTGTATAAGGTGGTAAGCTTGGTACTGATACCGTAGAGTAGTTATCTTGCTGTCCACCATATAACCAGTATGGATGTTGGTTGTCCACTTCTACTTGATAGATTTCAGCAGTAGGTTGGTTGAATTGATGACTCCAAGTCTTGCACCCATTTATCGTCACATTAGCACCACCGTCATTAGCTTGTACAATCAGGTCAGAGTTACTTGGATTAATCCACATATCGTGGTTATCTCCGTGAGGAGTACGGATAGATTTCCATGATTCCCCTCCATTTTCTGATTTCCAAAATCTTGTAGAATTAACATAAACGACATCTGGATTGTTAGGATCGACATCTACATTGCAGTAGTAAAAAGGCCTGTCCAACAACTCGAATTTATCAGATACCTGCGTATAAGATTCGCCTTGATCTATAGATTTGTATAATCCGCCGCCCCCATCAGGTGCCTCGACCAAAGCGTAAACAATCTTACTATCTGATGCCGTTACCGCTAAATCTATTTTTCCCATCAGTGCTGGGAGTCCATTAGATTTTTGATTCCAAGTCTCTCCTCCGTCAACTGATTTCCAAATTCCATTTTCCTTACCACCACTTATGATAGTCCATGGTTTTCTTTCTGCTCTCCATGCAGCGGCATAGATGATGTTTGGGTTAGTTGGCATCAGTTCTAGGTCAGAGAAGCCAGTTGTATCAGATACGTGTAGCACTTGCTTCCAACTCAAGCCTCCATCCATTGTTCTGTATATTCCACGTTCTTTATTTGCATTAAATGCTTGCCCAATCGCTGCTACAAAAACGATATTGTTATTCTGCGGATTGATTTCTACAGCACCGATTTGTCCTGCTTGTCTAAGCCCGATATGTTGCCATGTATTTCCTTCATCTACAGACTTATACATGCCTTTGCCTGTAATAATATTACTCCTGAGTCCGTCTGTTCCTGTGCCTACATAAATTATGTTAGGGTCATTTTGTGCAACTCTAATTGCTCCAATCGAAGGCGTCTCAAAGTATCCATCAGATAAGTTTTTCCAACTTGTACCATAGTCTTCTGTTCGCCAAACTCCACCACCAGTAGCACCCATGTAAAATGTACTCGGCTTAGATTCAATCCCTGCGACAGCGGTAACTCTACCACCTCTAGTGGGGCCAACATATCTATACTGATAAAGGTCATATGCCTCGTTAGCTTGACCTGTTAAGGATGTAGTTCCTCCTAAAAGGAATAAGGACGATAGGCAAATTATTGAAAGGATAGTATTTGGCAAGCTGTGTAGGAGTGCTTTCATCATTTAAGGTTGAGCTATAAATATATTGATAAGTTCAGATTCTTTTGAATTCCTTTCTTTACTTTAATGCAAAATGTGATTGGCATGAAAATTATAAAGTACATATTCATTGTATTGCTGTTCATCGTCTTGTTTGCTGGTATTGCAATGGGTGCATTCATTTACAAAGCAAAATTTGGATTTAATTCTTATGAAACTACCCCTCACACTTTAGATGCTAAATACGGGGATAAGTCAATTTTGTTATTATCTAAAACCAATGGGTTTAGGCATGGAGAAGCGATAGACGTGTCACTTCCAATATTCAATGACATTGCAGAAAGTAATGATTGGAATTTATATGCAACGGATGATGCAGGAGTATTTAATGCTGACCAGCTTAAGCTTTTTGATCTTGTGATTTTTAACAATGCAACGGGAAAGGTTTTAAATCCAGATCAAAGAAAATTATTTAGAGATTATATTTTAGATGGAGGAGGTTTTCTAGGGATACATGGTGCTGGAGATGATTCTCATCAATGGGAATGGTACACAGATACGCTTATTGGGGCAAGGTTTTCTCATCATCCTATTAAGTATCATATTCAGGAAGGGATTTTGAATAAAGAAATGCACATTGACAGCAGCCATTCCTTCAATGTAGAATTGACTCCAAGTTTTAGTATTAAAGATGAATGGTATGTTTTCTATGAATCCCCTAGAAGGACTGGTGCTAATATACTCTATACGCTTGACGAAGCTGATTTAGATTGGAACGGAGCACTAGGTCCATTTTATAAGGAAAAGGATTTTGGAATGGGAGATGATCATCCTGTTGTTTGGTATAAGAATGTTGGGAGCGGTAGAAGTTTGTATAGCGCAATGGGTCATGACAAACAATCTTGGAGCTCAGCTTTACATAAAAAAGTTATTGAGGAAGGTATGAGATGGGCAGGAGGTTTCGATTAAACGTTGATTTGATTATTAGCTTTAAAGTCCGATCCTTTACGGACAAAATCAACCACAAAATAAACAACTGGTGTGTCGATAACTGCAATGACAATTTTCACTAAAAAGGTGAAGGCTATAATATTGAACAATGGGAAAATACCATAAAACGCGATAGTGTAAAAAACTACCGTTGCAATAAATTGACTTACGATTGTAGATGCATTATTTCTAAACCAAAGATGCTTGTCACCAGTTTTCTCCTTCCAATAATGAAATGCCCAGACATCATGTAATTGTGAAGAACAAAATCCACAAAACGAAGCTAGGGTAGTCCTCATACCCATACCCAT
>CALFUQ010000361.1 GCA_937929885.1 uncultured Saprospiraceae bacterium | reverse complement strand
TGATTCTAGACCCACGAGGACTATCTGGTTTGCTTGAAAATGAAAGCAAGCGATATTATTTTTTGCTCTTCTGATAACATACTGTGTTTGTCTCATCAATTTCTCAAAGATTACATCGCTAAATAGAGAGATAATTGATTGAGTCCTTGTTTGATCTTCGGTTTTAATCTTCACCCAGTCATCTGCCGTGATGCTATTAATCACTAAGAATTCTACGAACTCCTTCTCAAATGCTGCTAACTCTTCACTATCTAATACTCTGTACTTTGCCATGATATCCTATTAACAGACTAAAAGTATTTAAAAAAATTAGCCATTGGTATAATAATTTAAAAGATAAAGATCAGGAGTGCTATTTTTGAATTAATCGAAATATTCCATGGAAACTAAACTTAGCTTAACTAGTGGGCGAAGAATGGCTTTCTGATTATCCATATACAGAAATGATTAAGGTTCCAGCGTTCATTAAACTTGTTGAACCCCCAAAATTAAAAGGCTAAGTATTATAGCTTGTAGTTATTATCTGGCAATTAGTCTAGTAACTTTTTAGGTTAAAAACAGAATTGCTAACCTTTAAGTCATAATGAAAAAACCATCGAGCTCATACCGGATTTGGAATGCTAATAGATCTGGCAGTACCTTACTTTGTCAGATATTAGAAGATACAGGCTTAGCAGGAAGGCCTGGAGAACACTTTACGCTTCATGGTGAGCAATCGCTCTGTGAAAAATATGGAGTGACGGAGTATAAGGAATTGGTAGAGAAAATCTGGTCTATCGGATCTACTGAGAATGGTGTGTTTGCAGATAAGGCATTAGGGCATCAGAAAACTCATCGAGATACTATCAAGGAGTTATGTGATCTTAAGGGGGTGGCAATGTTAGATAATTATGAAAAAATTTGGGCGGATATTTTTCCTGATTGCAAGCACTTAATAATTATTCGCACTAACAAAGTTAGGCAGGCTGTGTCTTGGTGGAAAGCAATACAAGATAATCAATGGCATATTAGAGGTGATCAAGAACGAACACATCCAGATGAATTCTACAAAGACAAATATAATGTTAATGCGCTGAAGCACTTGTTTAAAGAAGCAGTGATCAGAGATATTGCAAACCAAGAGTATCTAGTGAAACATAAATTGGATTTTATAACAATCACCTACGAAGACCTGGTAAGTAACCCCTCAAAAGTATTGCGGAATGTTATGTCTCATTTAGGTTTACAGCCTATCGATATAGTTCCAAAATTTAGTTTTCAAAAAACAGCCAATCAAATAAATGAAGAATGGGTAGAAAGGTTTAAAGAAGATATTCAATCAGAATGGGAAACTAAAGTCTGGGCCTGATCTATTTTGGAGTTAATTATTCGTCTAAGATGAAGTCTATATTTCATCAAAATAGTATTCATGTATTTCAATGAGTCTTTAATTGAGAAATGGTCTAAGCGGTTTAGGATTTATGGTATCTAAGATTCTGTAGTGTCAGACTAGAGCTATCATCAGTAAATCATTATACGAACCTCTGATTCTTAGGTAAATACCTTACTTTTGCGGCTTCTTAGTTGAGAATATATTATGATATCTACTAATAACATCACACTACAATACGGTAAGCGAGTTTTATTTGACGAGGTTAATGTAACCTTTGGCGATGGTAATTGCTATGGCGTTATCGGTGCTAACGGAGCAGGTAAATCTACCTTCTTAAAAATCTTAGCTGGTGAAATAGATGCTAACAAAGGAACGGTAACTATCGAGCCTGGTAAAAGAATGGCAGTGCTCAAGCAAAATCACTTTGAGTTTGATGAGATGAGAGTGATAGACACTGTAATGATGGGACACAAGAAGTTGTGGGACTTGATGCAGGCTAAAGATGCGATATATGCTAAGCCAGATTTCTCAGATGAGGATGGTCTTAAAGCAGCTGACTTAGAGGCGGAGTTTGCGGAGATGGATGGATGGAATGCCGAGCCCGAGGCAGCAGCGCTGCTTAGCGGTATGAGAATCAAAGAAGCAGATCACGATAAGTTAATGAAGGATCTTACAGGTAACGAAAAAGTAAGAGTACTCTTAGCACAAGCGCTTTTCGGAGAACCAGATATCCTTATCCTCGATGAGCCTACGAATGATCTTGACCTTGAGACCATTACGTGGTTAGAAGACTTCTTACTTAACTTTAGAAATACGGTAATAGTGGTATCTCACGATAGACACTTCCTAGATACGGTTTGTACGCATATTGCAGATATTGACTTTGCTAAGATCACACCTTACAAGGGTAACTATAGCTTCTGGTATCAGTCTAGCCAGCTCGCTTTAAAACAAAAGCTTGCACAGAATAAAAAGGCGGAAGACAAGCGAGCAGAGATGCAAGCCTTTATCGATAGATTTAGTGCTAATGCCTCTAAGTCTCGACAAGCGACGAGTAGAAAGAAGATGTTAGATAAACTGACATTCGAAGAGATCAAGCCTTCTACAAGAAAGTACCCAGGGATTATTTTTGCGCAATCTAGAAAAGCGGGTAAAGAAATTCTAAGTGTTAGAAATTTATCGAAGTCATACAATGGCGAACCATTATTCTCAAATCTAGAATTCGACATTAATAAAGGAGATAAGATTGCTATCCTATGTAAAAACAGTATGGCCATCACTACCCTCTTCCAGATTTTGAATGATCGTGATAAGCAAGACACAGGAACAGTTGAGTTTGGTCAGACGATCACTACCGCCTATCTCCCCAATGAGAATGAAGAGTTCTTCGTAGGAGGTATTGACTTGATGAACTGGTTAAGACAATTTTCGTCTAACAAGGATGAAGTGTACATCAGAGGATTTTTAGGTAAGATGTTATTCTCTGGAGAGGAAGTTATGAAAAGATCAAATGTACTTTCTGGAGGAGAAAAAGTGCGTTGTATGTTGTCTAAGATGATGTTAGCAGAAGCAAATCTTTTAATGTTTGATGAGCCAACTAATCACCTTGATCTAGAGTCAATACAGTCATTAAATAACTCACTTAAAGATTTTGAGGGTACCGTTATATTTACTTCTCATGATCATGAGTTTACACAGACAGTAGCGAACAGGATTATAGAAATATCTCCGACAGGTTTCATTGATAGTCTAAAGACTTATGATGAATATATCAAGAATCCTGAGATTGCTAAGAAGCGTGAAGCTTTGCATGCTGGCGTGCCTGCGTAACCGTTCTTCTTTCTTTTTTTACTTTGTAGTTAAATAATCAACTCGATGGAATTATATTCTATAGCTTCCACACTTATCGTGCTATCAGGTTTGTTCGGTTACTTTAATGTTAGGTTTCTCAAATTGCCCAACACCATAGGCCTGATGGTTACAGCCATAGTATTCACTATGGGATTATTTGTCACTGGACATTTCATCGATGATACAGCATTGCATTGGGCAGAAGACTTAATTCAAGGAGTTGACTTCAAAACCGTATTGTTAGATATCATGTTAAGCTTCTTGCTTTTTGCAGGAGCACTTCATACTAACTTTGATCAGCTTAAAGTGCAGCGTTGGCCTGTTTTGGTATTTGCCACCATAGGTGTTTTGACATCGACATTCCTTGTAGGGACTTTGACTTACTACATATTTGGACTTTTGGGGTTTGATGTCAAGTTTATTGCATGTCTATTATTTGGAGCATTAATATCCCCTACTGATCCTATCGCAGTATTAGGGATCTTGAAGAAAGCAGGTGTTCCTAAAAAACTAGAAACTAAAATCGTAGGTGAATCTCTTTTTAATGATGGTGTTGGCGTTGTAGTCTTTTTGACGATTATGAGTATTGCGGTTGGAGGGGATGGAGATGGTCATGGTGCTACTTCGGTTTCAGGAGTGCTTCAGTTGTTTGTTACGGAAGTTGGTGGTGGTATTTTGTTTGGTGGATTCTTAGGGTGGATCACATATAGGTTGCTTAAGACGATAGATGATTATGAGATAGAAGTATTGATAACCCTAGCATGTGTGATGGGCGGTTCTGTCTTAGCAGCGTACATGCATATATCCGCTCCTCTAGCGATGGTTGTTGCTGGCCTTTTTGTGGGTAATGATACGATCAGGGATACATCTATGTCTGACATTACAGAGCAGTTCGTTGATAGATTTTGGGAACTAGTTGATGTGTTACTTAATGCATTGCTCTTTGTACTTATTGGATTAGAGATCCTAATTTTAACTTTTGATATGGACTATGTTTTCGCAGGTTTAATTTCTATCGTTGTGGTTTTATTATCGAGATATCTTTCTTTGTTGCTACCAGTCAATTTTTTCAAAAAGAAGTTAAACTTTGTACCACATACCACGACTATTATGGCGTGGGGTGGTTTGCGAGGAGGTATATCTATCGCATTAGCCCTAAGCTTGCCTGCGGAGATGAGTAGAGAATTATTTGTTATGGTGACTTATATAGTCGTTGTGTTTTCTATAATCGTACAAGGCTTGACCGTCGGTAATTTTGCTAAAAGACTCATAGGCGCTGATATGATGGAAGCTAGAGACCCTCACGCTCACTAATTTTAGTTAAATTATACTACAATCTTTGGCCTAATTATTAGTTATAAGAATATGCTAAGACTTGAGTTAGTTTTGCTATTTGTCCTTTCTATTAGCTTTTCTGCTATTGGCCAACAACTCATTAATTCTAATGAGCCTACTTTTAGCCCTTTCCATGGTACGGTATATAAAATTCCAGAGCATAGATTAATGCACGGCTTTAAGAAAGAGGTTTATAAGTATCGTGTCATCAAGGAAATCAAATGGGATGAAATAAACGTCTCCGATAGATTAGTCGATGATGGTTTCCCTGATGTAGATATAAGAACAGCGTTTGGTATTATTTTTAAAACCAAAATGACCATCCCGATAGATGGGTACTATAAGTTTAGTATCAACTCAGATGATGGTTCGATTGTTTGGATTGATGATAAGCTTGCCGTACACAATGATTATCATCATGGGATGAATAAAGAAGAAAATATCTTACAACTAACAGAAGGCGTACATGAAGTAAGAATCTGGTATTACCAAGCATATGAAAATAGATTTGGGATAGAGTTTGATGCAAAGTTTATGAAGGCGCTACCGCCTGCCGTTCAGTTGCCGAGAGTAATTACAATTCAAGACGAAGTACTATTTGATCATGATCAATATGACCTTACATATAAAGCAAACCATGTCCTTGATAGTCTTTCTAATATTATCAAGGACTATGAGAATGTAGTAATCAATATTGATGGTCATACAGACACTGATGGTACAGACGAGTACAATATAGAATTATCAAATAATCGCTCTTTGTCTGTTATGCAAGCGCTAATGCAGAGAAACAATGAAGACAAAATTAAATACATCTCAAAAGGTCATAGCTTTCATCAGCCAATCGCAACTAACGATACAGAAGAAGGAAAGCAAAAAAACCGTAGAGTTGTGATTAAGATTACAAAAGATGGAAGTGGCAGTGCTTACTTTAAAGAGAAAGAGAGCTATTAATAGGTTTCAGTAATACTCTTCTTTAAACCTAACTAGCCTACCCTCCTTAGCTGACACATAACAAGCATCAGCAATCAAATGAGAAAGTATAGCTTCTTCTTTAGTCACATTATACAGCTCACCATTTCTAATAGAAGATTCAAAAAATACTAACTCTGCCAAGTATGCACTCTTATATCGTTGTGGGAAAGAATAACTAACAGGTGCTTGCTTGATTCCGTCTTTAGCATAAATATTTAAATTAGAATCCAACTCATTTTCTGCAACTAGCATGCCGTCAGAACCAAATACTTCTAACCGTTGATCGTATCCATAAACAGAAGTACGACTTGTATCAACAGTATAGATTAATCCATTATCAAATTGCATGCTCACAACCACAGTATCATAATCATCCATGGCTTCTATTTTTTTATCATAACATTTAGCAAATACATTAATGGTCTCAGGAGCCTTTGGCCCTAATAGAAATAGCATCATATCAAAATCATGAATCAACATATCATGGAAGATATTACCAGAGGTTTTTAAATACTCGTACGAAGGTTTAGGATTATCTCTAGAGCTAGCTCTAACCATTCTGACATCATTAATCGTCGATAAGTTGCTTTTCAAGGCAATGAAATTGTGGTCAAATCTACGTTGAAAGCCAAGGTGTAAAGCTTTGTTGTTTTTAGCTGCAGTATCAAAACACTCCTTCACTTCACTCAAGCAATGGCCTAACGGTTTCTCCGTAAAGACATGTTTGTCAGCGTTTAATGATTTGAGAATATAATCATAATGATATTCAGTTGGGCTGGCTATTACAACAGCATCCACATCCTGATCATTTAGGACGGCATCTATATCAGTCAGTCTCTTAGTCTGGGTTGGAAGGCCTATTGATGCAAGTTTTTCGGTATCAGGATCTACAACATACTTAAGATTAAACCCGTCGATTATTTTCATGCTTGTCAGATGGAAACTCCCTGCTCTACCCATACCTACGATGGCGGTATTCAAGATTTTATTCATAGAATAAATATGGGAATATTCAGTGAAAGAACAGAAATGAAAAGTGTATTACATGAGCATAAACCAAAAGTGCTTTATGGTCAATTTGAAATTCAATAAGATATTGTCAATGATATAAGCGTTAAAGAACCTTCTACTTTTCTAAGGAGATAAGTTTAAATATGCACCTTGAGCTACGTCAAACACGCTCCCGAGCTGTGTATCTAAAGGGCAACTATATATAAGAAACATATCTAATTCTGAACCAGCTGACATTGTAAAAGTTGATAAAGGCATGTTGACTATTCCATCTTTAATAACTGTATAGATAATCATAGATGAATTATTTAAGAATGTAGTATAATTAGTATTCTTTATCGCGGTACCAGTAACTTCAGATATATCTATGTACCCATTATTTCTAAAAGAACCTACATGTATAGCAGTTGCATTCGTAA
>CALFUQ010000360.1 GCA_937929885.1 uncultured Saprospiraceae bacterium | reverse complement strand
ACTAGGTATCTCACAATCTCTATGATGTCATCTTTAGTAAGTACCAAAGTATCCATCTCTACATCTACTTCTAATTTTCTATTAATCTTATATCTACCTACTTCTCCAAGATTATATCTCTTATCAGAGAAGAACAACTTGTCGATAATACCTCTTGCTGTTTCCTCATCTGGCGGATCTGTACCTCTCAGTTGTCTGTAGATATGCTGTACAGCTTCAATCTCAGAACTTGTAGGATCTTTATGAAGTGTATTATAAATGATTGAATAATCTGCATCTATATCTTCTTTTTGCAGAATAATTGTTTCTGCTTCAGCTTCGATTACCAGCTGTATATTTTCTTCATCAAGCTCAACGTCTCGCTCAATGATAATTTCATTTCTTTCAATCGTTACAACTTCCCCAGTATCTTCATCCACAAAATCTTCTGTCCACTTTCTTAGAACTCTAGCCGCTAATTTTCTCCCAACTGCTTTTTTGAGAGATGCTTTAGAGACTTTTACTTCTTCTGCTAATCCAAATAGATTTAGTATCTCTCTATCTGAATCATATCCAATTGCTCTTAACAAAGTAGTAACTGGGAATTTTTTCTTTCTATCAATGTAGGCATACATTACCGTATTGATATCTGTAGCGAATTCCATCCAAGCTCCTTTGAATGGTATTACTCTAGCTGAATAAAGTTTTGATCCGTTAGGGTGAAAACTTTGGCTAAAGAATACTCCTGGAGATCTATGCAACTGAGATACAATAACTCTCTCAGCACCATTAATCACAAAGGTACCTTTAGGAGTCATATATGGAATGTTCCCTAAGAATACATCCTGCACAATCGTCTGAAAATCTACGTGTTCTTCATCATTACAAGATAGTCTCAACTTGGCCTTCAAAGGAACGCTATAAGTAAGACCTCTTTGCATACACTCTTCGATAGAATATCTAGGAGGATCAATGAAGTAATCCAAAAACTCAAGTACGAAAATATTTCTCGCATCGGTGATTGGAAAATTTTCCTGGAAAACTCTGTAGAGCCCTTCACTATTCCTATTCTCAGGAGTAGTTTCAAGTTGGAAGAATTCCTGGAATCCCTGTAATTGAATCTCTAAGAGATCTGGATACTGAGAAGGGAGTTTAATTTTTCCGAAACTGATCCTTCGATCTTCGGCAGTTTTAGCTAAAGCAGTAGAAGCCATGTGTACTCTTTTTTGGTTAAGTCGCAATCTAGAAAACGCGACAAAATGAAAAACAACAAAAGCATTAGAATAGGACAATCCGTCAATTGACCTTTTCTAATGCTCTAAATCTTCTGTATAAAACTCGTGGTTTCTGTCATCAAGTCAGTAAGCAGTTTATTTTAATTCAACTTCAGCTCCTGCACCTTCTAGTGCCGCTTTAATTGATTCTGCTTCTGCTTTTGCTACAGCCTCTTTAATTACTTGAGGAGCACCATCTACAAGATCTTTTGCATCCTTAAGTCCTACACCTAATAAGTTTTTAACTTCTTTTACTACAGCTAGTTTTGCTGCTCCAGCAGAGTTTAACATAATATCAAATTCTGTTTTCTCTTCTACTGCTGCACCTCCACCACCAGCACCTGGCGCTGCCATTGCTACTGCTGCTGCTGCTGGCTCTATGCCATGCTCTTCTTTTAAAATATCTGCTAGCTCATTTACTTCTTTAACAGTAAGTCCAACTAACTGATCTGCGAATGCTTTTAAATCTGCCATTTTTAATGGTTTTAATTTGTTTTCTAATTACGTAATTCTTTATGCGTAAAATATATATTTTGCTTGGAAGCCAAATTTATTGGGCACGCTCTTGCAACGCCTTTACTAAGCCTGCTAGCTTACCACCGCTCGACTTAAGAGCAGAGATAACATTCTTAGCAGGAGACTGAAGAAGTAAAATTACCTCTCCGATTAACTCCTCTTTCGATTTAAGGGCTGCGAGTGCCTTCACTTGATCATCACCTATATAAACAGAGCTATCGATATAGGCTGCTTTTAATACGGGTTTGTCATGCGACTTTCTGAATTCTTCAATAATCTTAGCTGGAGCATTAGCTGTTGATGAAAACATCAATGCAGTTGGTCCTTTTAAGCTTTCAAACAATTCACTGTAATCAGTACCTTCTATACTTTCTAATGCTTTTTTGGTCAATGTGTTTTTCACCACCTTCATCTCTACGCCATTCTCATAACATTTTCCTCTCAGATTATTTACCTGCTCTACTGTGAGTGCAGACGAATCTGTCACATAGAAAAATGGTGCATTGCTGAACTTTTCAGTAAGCTCCTCTATAGCTTGTGTTTTTTGTTCTTTTCTCATTTTTCTACGATTAAGCAACTATTGATTTAGTATCTATTTTTATTCCTGGACTCATAGTGCTGGCTACATTAACAGACTTCATATAAGTACCTTTTACTGAGGATGGTTTCATCCTTGCTATTGTAGTCAATAACTCACTTGCATTCTCGAACAACTTCTCAGGCGTAAATGACACTCTACCTATAGATGAGTGTATTATTCCGAACTTATCTATTCTGAAAGCAATTTTACCACCTTTGACACTGCTAACAGCTGCTGCCACATCTGGTGTTACTGTACCAGTCTTAGGGTTAGGCATTAGTCCTCTTGGCCCTAATATTCTACCGACCTTACCTACTTGAGCCATAACATTAGGAGTTGCAACAATCACATCGATATCTGTCCATCCACCTTGTATCTTAGTGATGAACTCATCTAATCCTACGTGATCTGCCCCTGCAGCTTTTGCTTCTTCCTCCTTATCTGGAGTACAAAGCACTAATACTCTTTTTGTTTTACCAGTTCCATTGGGTAATGTTACTGTACCTCTTATTGCTTGGTCAGCTTTTCGAGGATCTACACCTAGTCTTATGTGTAGGTCAACTGAAGCATCAAATTTAGTAGTGTTAACCTCTTTTACAAGCGCCATAGCATCTGTAAGAGGATATAACTTTTCAATGTCTACTTTCTCTTCTGCTACTTTTCTCTTTTTTGTAATCTTTGCCATTATATATTTAGTTTGAGGTGATAGCGTATTGGTAATTAACCGATACTTCCTTCTTTAAAATCTAGTAAGTAATTATTAAGCTTCTGCTGCTTCAGCTCCCCATGGCGGAGTACCTTTCACATTTAAGCCCATACTTCTAGCTGTACCTGCGACCATCTTCATAGCCGATTCTATTTTGAATGCATTAAGATCTTCCATCTTATCTTCTGCTATCGCTTTCACTTGATCCCAAGTTACATTTCCAACCTTCTGTCTGTTAGACTCAGGTGATCCTTTCTTAAGTTTTGCAGCTTCTAATAACTGTACTGCAGCTGGAGTTGTCTTAATTATAAATTCAAAGGACTTATCCTTGAATACAGTTATAACAACTGGTACGATCTTACCTTGCGATTCTTGTGTCTTTGCATTGAATCTTTTGCAAAATTCCATGATGTTAACACCTTTCGCACCAAGTGCAGGTCCTACTGGTGGTGCAGGGTTTGCCTGTCCTCCTCTTACTTGCAACTTTATAAAACCATCGACTTCTTTAGCCATTTTTATTTATTGATAACTTTTAAATAATAGTATCTACGATTCTTTATCTACCTGCATAAAGTTCAATTCCACCTCTGTTCCTCTTCCAAATATCTTCACGATAACTTTAAGCTTTTTCTTCTCTTCGTTTACTTCTTTTATATCTCCTACAAAACCATTAAATGGACCGTCAATAATCTTGACAGTTTCTCCAACAATGAATGGCTCTATCAATGCTTCTCCTACTTCTTGTGATTCATCTACTTTACCCAACATTCTGTTTGCTTCAGACTGCTGCATTGGTATAGGCTTAGTCTTGCCTAAGAAATGAATTACGTTCGGTATGTTAGCAATACCCTGAACTACTTCAGGGCTGAACTTTTTATAGGGAGCTTCTATCAAAATATATCCTGGCAGGATATTTCTTTCTAGAATTACTTTCTTCCCGCTTCTAATTTTATAAACCTTCTCTGAAGGAACTAAAACTTGACTTACTGCACTACTCCAATTATTTCTCTTAATCTCTAACTCTATTCTTTCCTTTATTTTTCTCTCTTTACCACTGATTACTCTTAAAGAGTACCATCTCTTTCCGTCATCGACAGGCTTCTCTTTTACTGGCTCTTCTGCAACAGTTTCAGATTCTGCCTCTTCTGTTTTAACATCGCTTGCAGCAAGTGCTGCATCCATAACACTAGTCTCTTCAGCCGGTGTTGACTCTTCGATAGGCTTACTCTCTTCTTCTACTTCGCCTTCTACCGTTTCTTCAACAGAATCTTCATTTGCCTCCGCACTTGTTTCTCCTGCTTTAGCAGAAGCTGCTGCTAGTGCTGCCGCCATTATACCTGTTCCTTCTTCAGGGGTAGACTCCTCATTAGGAGTATTTTCTTCTTGATTGTCTGGCGTCTCGTCATCTCCACTATCTTCATTAGTAGTAACAGCCTCTTCTACCTGACCTGCATTAAGGTTATCATTGAGCTCTTGGCCCACCTCTTCATTTAGATTATTATCTTCTGGTAAGTTCTCCTCAGACATATATCTAACTATTAATATTATAAATCGTAGTCAATATACCCTTGGATATAAAATCCATAACCAATACTATAAAAGCAAAAATTATGGTGGCAATAACTACCAACTTTGTACTATCTAAAAGTGATGCCCATGTAGGCCAAGTCACTTTATGCAAAAGCTCGTTATAACTTTCTTTTAAATAGAGGACTACGCTTTCCATAATTAATTTAACAGGTTTCTTAATTCAATATTCTAGGAAAATTGCAGGGGAGACAGGAATTGAACCCGCAGCCTATGGTTTTGGAGACCACCGCTCTACCAATTGAGCTACTCCCCTGTATCGGCTAAGCAGATGTTATCTGCCTCATACTATCTCTTAATCTCTGACACTTTTATCAGCGAATTTAGAGATAAGACAAATTACATATATCTATATATTTGTCTATTTCCTAAAATGGAAAAATTAAGCACTCA
>CALFUQ010000359.1 GCA_937929885.1 uncultured Saprospiraceae bacterium | reverse complement strand
CCTCTATCTTTAAACACGATAGTCCTTCCTCTGAAGTGTACATAGGCTTTCACCTTAGCGCCGTCTTCTAAAAACTTTCTAGCGTGCTTAAGTTTAAAGTCAAAATCATGCTCTTCGGTATTAGGACCAAATCTGATTTCTTTTACTACCGTTTTGGCAGTCTTTGCTTTCAGCTCTTTGTCCTTTTTCTTCTTAGCATATAGGAACTTCTTGAAATCTGTAATCTTACAGACTGGAGGAGCTGCATTAGGACTTATCTCTACTAAGTCAAGATCCGCGTCTTGTGCCCATCTTAATGCTTTGTTAGTTGGATATACACCTGGTTCTAGAGTTGTGCCAGCTGCTTCACTTATTTCAGCTAGATTATCACCTACTAATCTTACTTCTGGTGCTGAAATTTTCTTATTGATATTAAATTTTGGTTCTACTTTACGAGGTACAAATTTTTTTCTTCTTCTTGCCAAATGCTTTTATTGTTTAATTAATAATAGTTGTGAAGTTGCTTAAGTATAGTATTTATATTTTAGAGATATAGGCTCGAGAATCAGGACGAAGCTCTTTTGGAGTTTAGTAGCCAAAGCTACAAAACGAAGAAAAGCTGAAGTATCTGGCTCTCAATGCTGTGTATATCATCATTAAGACTATTCTTAAGTAACTTCTGTATATAAAAGTAGCGTTAAAAAACGCTACTTGAATATAATTTTGATTTTATCTGTGGTAATATCAATAATTCCTGCCTTATTTCTTGACGTCTTGTGCCTTTTTCTTAGTTGCACTAGATACGACTAGGCCATCTTTACTCTTATTGAGGGCCGCTTTAAATGCTGCTCCCTCTTCAGGATTATTATTAAGTATAAACTCTGCTAGGGGATCTTCGATATATTTCTGAATCGCTCTATGCAATGGCCGTGCTCCGAATTTAGGGTCAAAACCCTTCTCTGCCACAAATTTCTTAGCATCATCAGACAGCTTGAGCGTGAAGCCCATTCCTTTTAATCTAGTCAATAATTGATCTAAAGTGATATCGATAATCTTAAAGATATCCTCCTGATTTAAGCTATTAAAGATTACTACATCATCGATTCTATTTAAAAACTCTGGAGAGAATGTTCTCTTGAGTGCATTTTGTATTACCGACTTAGAGTGGTCTTCAGCTCCATCAACTCTTGCTTTAGTAGCGAATCCAACTCCTTGTCCAAAGTTTTTGAGATCTCTAACTCCTATGTTAGAAGTCATAATGATCAAACTGTTTTTAAAGTCAACTTTTCTACCTAAGCCATCCGTCAATTGTCCATCATCTAAGACTTGCAATAATATGTTATACACATCAGGGTGCGCTTTCTCTATCTCATCCAGAAGGATAACTGAGTATGGCTTACGTCTTACCTTCTCAGTAAGTTGTCCACCTTCTTCATAACCGATATATCCTGGAGGCGCTCCGATTAATCTTGTAACAGAGAACTTTTCCATATACTCACTCATGTCAATTCTAATCAAAGAATCATCAGAATCAAATAAGTACCTAGTCAGTGCTTTAGCTAACTCCGTTTTACCTACACCAGTAGGACCTAAGAATATAAATGATCCAATAGGCTTGCTAGGATCTTTAAGTCCAACTCTATTTCTCTGTATTGCTTTAGTAATCGTAGCTATAGCTTCGTTTTGGCCGATGACTACCTTTTTGAGATCATCACCCATCCCTACCAGTTTATTACTTTCACTCTGAGCAACTCTATTCACTGGAATACCTGTCATCATTGATACTACTTCTGCAATGTTTTCTTCATCAACAGGGTAGCGTTTAGCTTTTGATTCTTCCTCCCAATCTATCTTTGCCTGCTCTAACTTTTTACCAAGCTTACTTTCACTATCTCTCAGATCAGCTGCTTTCTCATACTGCTGATTTTTGACTGCTTTATTTTTCTCTTCTTGTATATTTTCTATCTGACCTTCTAAGTCTTCGATATACTTTGGTACATGGATGTTTTTTAAGTGTGTTCTTGCACCTACCTCATCAAGCACATCGATTGCTTTATCTGGTAAAAATCTATCACTTATATATCTTTCACTTAAGTGTACACATGCCTTGATAGCATCTGGTGTATAAGTCACATTATGAAAGTCCTCGTACTTAGATTTTATATTCTCCAAAATATCTACGGCCTCTTCCATTGATGGAGGATTTACGAGTACCTTTTGGAATCTTCTATCTAATGCCCCATCTTTCTCGATGTGTTGTCTGTATTCATCTAATGTCGATGCTCCGATGCATTGTAACTCACCTCTTGCCAATGCTGGTTTGAATATGTTAGAAGCATCTAGCGATCCTGTTGCTCCTCCTGCACCTACGATAGTATGTATCTCATCTATGAAAAGGATTACATCACGCGTCTTCTCTAGCTCATTCATAATCGCCTTCATACGCTCTTCGAACTGACCTCTGTATTTAGTGCCTGCTACAAGGGCAGCAAGATCTAGCATCACAATCCGCTTGTTGAATAGTGTACGAGAAACCTTCTTCTGCATAATCCTAAGTGCAAGACCTTCTACGATAGCAGTTTTACCTACACCAGGCTCCCCGATAAGTATTGGGTTGTTTTTCTTTCTTCTACTTAATATCTGTGATACTCGCTCGATCTCATTTTCTCGACCGATGATAGGGTCAAGTTTATTTTCTTCCGCGAGTCTAGTTACATCTCTTCCAAAATTATCTAGTACAGGCGTACGAGACTTAGATCCTCGTTTTCCATAAGATTCTCCTTGATTTTCTTCTTCCATAGGCGCATCTGATTCTGATGAAGATGAAGCAAAGTATTCATAGTTAGAATCTTGCTCTTGACTTACATATTCTAGCTCTGCTTTGAAGCTATCATAGTCCACATCAAATTCGAATAAAATTTTAGATGCAGTATTCTCCTCATGCTTGAGGATAGAAAGTAACAAATGCTCAGGACTGATTTCATCGTTCTTAAACAATTTAGCTTCCAAGAAAGTCACTTTAAGTACTTTCTCTGCTTGTTTGTTAAGTGGGATGTTACCTACTTTTTTATCTGTTTCTTCCGATGCACCTGCACTGCTAGAAGTCTCTTCGATTTTATACTTAAGTTCTGAGATATCCACATCTAGAGAATCTAATACTTTGATTGCCAAAATATCTTTCTCTCTAATCATTCCTAGAAGCAAGTGCTCCGTACCAATAAAGTCATGACCCAGACGAATTGCTTCATCCCGCGATACAGATATTATCTTTTTTACTTTCGGTGAAAACTTCCTATTCATAGCATTAAAGTATTGTATTTATTCAAGCTTAAAAAGTATGCCAACGCAACATAACTGACTTTTTGACTATTTACGAATCGTAAGTTCATCAATCTCTGACATAAACGGTCTTTTCAATCATTTTCACGTGTCAGATAATCAGCTTTTAAATTAAGCATTTCAATATTTAGACGGTTATTAAATATTAATTGTATCAACAAGCAAAGTGTAACTAAGTTTTTTGCCTTTAGAAGTTGGTATCAATCTTTCTATATCAATATCTTACATATTAATAATTATGAATATATGAATTAATTATAAAAAGAATAAATTTGTAGCTTATTATAAATAGATAAGCGCAGATAATCGATGAAATTCACCTTAGACAAGCAAGAGAAATATTCCCTATTCCAATTAGAAGAAGAAAACTTAAACTCGCTGATCGCTCCAGGTCTTAAGAGTGAGTTCGTCTTTTTGAGAAATGAAGGCGTAAAGAATTTGATTTTTGATTTATCGGGAGTTCATTACGTTGATTCTTCGGGCTTAAGTGCTATCCTTACTGCAAATAGATTGTGGAAAGATTATGGATCATTTATCCTCACAGGCGTTGCACATCCAGCTGTTGACAAGCTTATCAAGATTTCTAGATTAGAATCAATTTTGACTATCATTCCTACAGTACAAGAGTCTATCGACTACGTCTACATGGATGAAATCGAGAATGAGCTAAAATCAGATATCGAGGAAACAACAGATGAGGTTTGAGTTAAAGATACTCGGCGCTAACTCTGCCATTCCTACTCATAACCGTTATCCATCTTCTCAAATACTATCGTACCATAATACTTCCTATCTAATTGACTGTGGAGAAGGTACCCAGATGCAAATGACCACTTACAAGGTCAAGCGATCTAAGATTAATCAGATTTTCATTAGCCATCTTCATGGAGACCATATTTTTGGACTACCTGGATTGATTACTTCTTTTTCTTTGCAAGGAAGGGTAGAAGACTTGTCAGTCTATGGTCCAATAGGTATTAAGAGATATCTAAACACTATTATGGAAGTGTCTGAGTCTCACTTAACTTATACTTTGTATATACATGAGATTGTTCCTGATGCAAACAAGAAAATATTCGAAGACGACCAGTTGATCGTTTACTCGTTTCCGCTCCAGCATAGAATTGCTACCTCAGGCTATAGATTTGTAGAAAAGAGGAGCAAAGTCAACCTGGATCCTAAAGCTATTGCAGCAAATAACCTATCAGGGTCACAAATAAAAGAACTTCGAGAGGGTGGTAAAGTCCTAAGTTATAATGGTAGTCCCTTGATTATCAATGATATAGCATTGCCTCCCAAACCGCAAAGATCGTATGCTTACTGCTCAGATACCGTATATGATGAATCTATCATAGAAAATGTGAAGGGGAGTAACTTCCTTTATCATGAGGCGACTTATCTACATGATATGGTATCCCAGGCCAGAGAAAGGATGCATAGTACTGCTAGAGAAGCAGCTCAAATAGCAACCCTCTCAGGAGTAAATAATCTGATTATAGGCCATTACTCAAGCAGGTATAAAGACCTCCAGCCACTTCTTGATGAAGCCCAATCAATCTTCCCCAATACAGCCCTCGCAATCGAAGGAAAATCCTTTGAAATATTACATGATAATTAATTGCTCTAGGGGTTGCTAAATTTCAATAAGGATTTATCTTTGCAGTCCATTAAAACGGAGATCGGTTAGCTCAGCTGGTAGAGCAACGCCCTTTTAAGGCGTGGGTCCTGGGTTCGAACCCCAGACCGATCACAGAATTGCAAAAGCCTGTCCTTTCGGACGGGCTTTTGTTATTAATAAGTTTACGGTTTTGTAATATTTAAATGTTAACTATAAGTGGCTCAATTCAAGAACTTCTTGATATCTACTTCTCGAACAGAATCATTTGCATTTTTCACAGCATCCAACATTTGATCTAATAATTGCCTGTCATATACCTTACCATTAGAGAATACGGTATTAATAGTTTTTGTATTCCTTATATCGAGCAAAGGATCCTTATCAAGCAACACTAGATCAGCATCTAGACCAACTGAAATCTTCCCAGTATTATATCCAAGCCATTTTGAAGGAGCAGAAGTTGCAGATCGTAAAACCTCTGCATTCGTCATACCAAACTCTCGCAGACTTTTGAATTCATCATGTAAAGAAAATCCTGGGACAGTGCAAGGAATATTTGCATCCGTACCTGCTAATATCGTTACGCCTTTTTTTGTCAGTTCCATAGCTAACGTTTTGCATGCGTTAACGTACATAGACCAAAATTGCTTTTGACCTTCTATTTGTTCATTCGTAAGTCCACCTGGTAAGCGGTACAAGTTTGTGCCTGGTAACCAGCCAAAACCAGAGTCTCCAAATTTTACACCCTCTACTAATCCAACATTAGCATAACTTAACTCTACTCCTTTAAGCACTTCTTCTAATTCAAACTTTTGATTGTAAACTCCATCTACTAAACTTAAAGTAGAAGTGACTGCTATATCTCTTTTGATTAAGTCTTCTGCTAGTTTTGCGCTTTCTTGAACAATGTAGCCCAATAAGTCGTCACCCTCTTCTCTAGAATTATCAAAGTCTCTTCTAAGTGCATTCATCAGCTCTTCAAAATGTGCAACTTCAGACTGACCATTTTTCCAAAGATCCTCTAGTCCAATTTCCCACGGTATATGGCCGACTATGGGGAAGTCTAACTCATTAGCTTTATTTGTGGCAGCTAAATAGCTTTCTTTATTGAGGTGACTGTAGATCTTTACTCCATCGTAACCTTGATCTATGAAGTCTTCGATGGCTTTTTCTGCAGCAGAGGCTGTACTTACATTTTTTGCTTGTCTGGTCCATGATATCATCCGCTTTTCCATATTGTCTGGTGTACCTAGTGGGGGAGACGCCACCCACATTTTAGGACCGATTCGTCCATTATTTACTTCCTGTTTCCAGCCTAGACGTTCTTCATTGCCCATCATCTCTCTTATACTTGTCACTCCGTTGGCGATATAAAGTAAAAGGTCATTAGGACTATAGAAAAGATGTACATGTGAATCTATCAATCCTGGAATCAAAAATTTGTCAGTTCCATCAATGACCTTTATTCTTGAAGAAATACTTGCCAAACTATCTATAGTTTTGATCTTTCCATTCTCTATTATGATAGTTTTTGCTGCTCTGAATTTTTCGCCATCGGGGTTTAGTATATTGACATTTGTTATAGCTACAGTCCCTTCCAAAGGGTTAAATAATGTATGATCTACTACGGGTGTATTCGCTCCGTAAAATTGGTTCATGCTGCTCTGCATGCCGAAATAGAGAACTACAGGAGTAATTACAAGTAGTACCAAGAATCCTATGCTTATTCTTTTGAGCCATTTTTTCCAATTCATGTTCGTTCTTTTTGGTGAATAATAAGACAAACATATTTGGAGGAAAATTAAGGGTCAATTGGTATGTGACGACCTACTCAATCTGGGATGGTTTACAAGCCTAAAGTGATGATCTACATGCACTTGGGACGAATTACAAGCCTATTTCTAGATTTTATACTCTGAATTGTGAAACGAAACTTCTTGACACTGGCACTTCTTCTAAGCAATTTTTGACTGTTAGCAAGAGTCCTTGGGCATTGCCGCTTGTGGAGATGATCTTATTCTTATTCACGAGATATGATCGATGACATTTTACGATTGGACTACCTTTGAGTGTTTCAATGACTTTTTTAAGTGTTGCTCTTTCTGTTATTTTTGAGAATTTTCCATTTGAGTCTATGAAAGCTATGTTTACATAATTCTGCAGCGCTTCAACGAACAAGATTTGATTAACCGATACTCCAAAAATAGAATTTGAAGTCTTAGCCTGCGGTTGCGGTTGTTCTGTTTTATTTTTATTAATTACTGAAGAGATATGCTGGTACTTTTTCTCTTTGCGATTAATCGAGATAGCGCCAAGGGCAGTAATAGGCATGATACCTATCATTAGCGTACTATACATCATTTGAGGAAACAAGCTCCATTTTATATCACCAAAAAACCATAATCTCGCATACAAGAAGTTGGCTAGACTTATAAATACCATGATACCAAGATTGTATAATATCCATTTCCAAAATGTCCATTGCTTTCGACTATTTATAAAATATGTGATTAGGTTAAATAATAATACATAAATGAGCATTGCAATGAAAGTGGTCATCCCAAAACCCAAGCATACCCAAAATTTGTTTTCTGTTGAATCAGAAATTCCAAAAGGTTGAAAAATCAATAGGAATAAAAATGCAAACAGACTAACTATAAAGATGGTTTTGAGAGTCTGGCCAAAGTTCTCATCTTCTGGAAATGGCTTGTTTAGAATACCTATAATTTTGGAAGCTAACTGCATCAGTTTATTTCTTAACTCAATTGCTTATTGTAACAGGAATAGCATTAATAACGGATACTCCACTCAATGGATCAACTAACTGGTCATCAGCAAGATCATTAAAGCTAACACCAGCTTTAGATGATGCAGTATTCAGCTGAGCACCTTCTCTATCATGTCCCCATCCGTGTGGTATACTGATTGTGCCACGCATGATTTCATCAGTGACTTCTGCTTCTAGCTCTACCTCATAGACGCGTGATTTGATTCGTACCTGATCACCTGATTTAATATTGTAGGATTCTGCATCCGCAGGATTAATCATAGCGGTACAGCTGTTTGGTCCTTTAATCATTCGTCGTAGGTTGTGCATCCATGAGTTATTGCTCCTCAAGTTTCTTCTGCCTACAAGTAAAAATGGGTGTTCTTTGTTTTCTTCATTTGTTGCTATTAATTCTGCTAGAGCATCCTCATAGATTTTGGGAAACAAATGGAGCTTACCATCTTGAGTCAATAAT
>CALFUQ010000358.1 GCA_937929885.1 uncultured Saprospiraceae bacterium | reverse complement strand
GATCTCGCCTGCTAGCTTGACCGCTGAGAAAAGGGAACCTCCGCTACTCATACCACCCATGATGCCTTCTTCCTTGGACATTCTACGAGTCATCTCTATCGCTTGATCTCTACTTACATCTATGATGCGGTCTACTCTTTTAGGTTCGTAGATTTTAGGGAGGAACTCTGGAGACCATCTTCTTATGCCTGGGATTCTTGATCCATCTGTTGGTTGACATCCTATAATCTGGATGTTAGGGTTTTGTTCTTTGAGATATCTAGAGACGCCCATGATTGTACCTGTCGTGCCCATCGCCGATACGAAGTGCGTAATCTTGCCTTCGGTATCATTCCATATCTCTGGTCCTGTAGTGCGATAGTGCATTTTATAGTTGTCAGGATTAGCAAACTGATTAAGCATAAAATAATCGCCAGTATTAGACATCTCTTGTGCTAATTGCCTAGAGTACTCTATAGTTTCTTCTGAGGGGGTAAGCATAACTTCTGCTCCGTAAGCCTTCATGGTTTTTACTCGCTCTATGGTTGCGCTACTTGGCATGATGAGGGTCATGTGTACGCCCATCGACTGAGCAATCATTGCTAAAGCAATTCCTGTATTACCACTCGTTGCTTCTACTAGCTTAGAGCCTACAGATATTTCCTTGCGATCCATCGCACCCTTAATCATACCATATGCTGCACGATCCTTGACACTACCTCCTGGGTTTTGTCCTTCGAGCTTACAGTAGATCTTTACAGATTGATTTGGATTTATATTACTTACTTCTACGAGGGGCGTATTCCCTATCAGTCTTTCTAACTTCATAATTTTTTATTTATTTGAGTTCCCTTCAGGGTTAGGGCGTTTGTTAAGCTTCCGTATTTTACTTTGGCGCTTGATAATAAATTTTAGAATTAGCAGGTACACTTCTAGTTACCCATGTGTTACCTCCTATGATGCTATTATGTCCTATCACGGTCTCACCTCCTAGCACTGTTGCACCAGAGTAGATCACCACATGATCTTCTATCGTTGGATGCCGCTTAGTGCTTGCTAGTGACTTATCTACACTTAGTGCGCCTAATGTAACACCTTGATATACTTTGACAAAGTCACCAATGATTGTCGTTTCTCCGATAACGACACCCGTCCCATGATCAATACAAAAACCCTCTCCGAGAGTCGCACCTGGATGTATGTCTACGCCCGTTTTACTATGTGCATGCTCGGTAATGATCCTTGGAATGACTTTAATATCTTGTTTGTATAGTGCGTTAGCAATCCTTGCAGCTGCTATGGCATAAAATCCTGGGTATGATCTGATGACCTCGTTTTCACTTGCAGCAGCAGGGTCTCCTGCATACATCGCTTTTACATCTTTTTGTAACTTCTCGTAAATCGTCGGCAGCTCTTTGAAAAAGACCTCTGCTTTATTACTAGCATTAATGGTCTCTCTGTTAGGATACATATATAGCATCTCGTACAACTCCTCTTTAAGGTTAACTATATGGAAATCTAGCTCTGCCTGCGTTTCGAATACCCTAGAGCTAAGATCAGGGAATAAGACACCGAGCACTGCATCAAAGAAAGCGCCTACTTGCTCTGGTGTTGGGCACGTAGGGCAAACCTTATGAGCTTCAAAAAGTTGCTTTAGAAATTTCTCGTTCATTGTTTATATAAACACTATAAATAAGAAACAGATTGCAGAGACTACCCTTGATTAATTGAGAACATCAAAGAGCTTAGAGAATTTTAAGACTAGACTGGTATTATCTAATGCTCCATCTACTCTACCTTGATTAAATACTATAAACAAGCCCGTATTTGACTGTTGCAGCCATCCAAGTCTAACATTAGATGCCCAAGTCTTAGATACACTATTATACTGGATTAGACTCTGCAGAAAAATACTCGGTGTAAAAGCATATGAGATTCTAGAACCAAATATATCAGCTTTGAAATCTCCTTGTGGTAACTTAATATTATTATGCTGTAAGGACCATGAGGAAGAAAACTTATCTCCGAGTCTAACAGTAACAGTTCCGCTCTGTGCAGATCTTGTACCTCCAAAAAAACCTCCATTGATATGTCGACTGCTTAGAGATATAGGTTTTGATGGATTAGTAATGAAGACCAACTGAAGCTCAGCATGATCATAAGTAGCTGCAGGCACAAAAATACCATCTGATATTTCGAAAACCTCTGATACTCCTTCTTTGGTAAAATTAACACCTGTGTGAACTTCAAATAGGCTTGGAAATACCCAATGATTATCTACATGCAGAAATCCTGTTTCTTGAAATCCATTAAAATCCCAATAACCACGATAAGAAATATGTGGTCTGTTTTCTAAAAATATTGATCCTTCTTTAGCTCGTATATTTTTAAATATTAATCCTTCCACTTTCCTAAAGTCCTCTCTAAAAAGAAACCCAACTTCAGGATTAAATCCTTCTCCTACTTCCGTATATGCAGCAAGAAGATTCCATCCATCCCATTGATATCCTCCTCCAAGTCTAAATGCATGATCATTGTCCTCAATTCCAGGTGTGCTGGTTTTTGCAACGAACCCAGTAATCTGCGCCTTGTTACCAAGCCCATATTTGCCGTCAATCGCGAATGTAGAATTAGAGTCATCATCAATCTCTCCTCTACCAGAGCGGTTGATAAACGCAGCTCCGATTGACGACCTTGAACCAATAAATTCATGATTTACTCTTGCCACGGTAAACATGTTACCTGCTATCGCACCATCATCTAGGTCCTCTGTATACATATTTAAAAATCCAAGATTTGTATTATTCAGTTTGCCTGATAGTCTGGCACCTCCTATGATGGGCACTTGTCTGCCTGCTTCTCCGATACCTATTCTTCTACTAAAAAACAAATCTATCTCTCCTGGGGATCCGACAGTGAAAAGTCCTGCGTTCTCCAAAAAGAAGGGCCGCTTCTCTGGAAAAAATAAATTGAACCGATCTAGATTTACTTGTTGGTCGTCTACTTCTACTTGAGCAAAATCAGTATTGTAAGTCAAATCTAATGTCATACTTGGGGTAACACTATATTTTACATCTGCCCCTGCGCTTACATCAAAATTATATCCCTCGTTGATATCGGTATGATCATTTGTAAAGCTTGCCAAGCCGTATGGGATAACCTTTAAGTTACCTGGGCTCTTAAGTGACAGCCCCTCTAAAGTACCTGCAAGTGACAGCCGTCTAAGCTCAAAGGTAAGTGGAAGGGGGCTCCAGAAATCAATCTCATTATTCTTACTGATGTTCCTCTGAAAGTTAAATCCCCACTTAAGGTCTTCTCCAGATTTAAACCTTATCGTCTTAAGCGGGATCATGAACTCTGCGCTCCATCCATAGTCTCCTACCTCAGTAGCTACAACCCACGAAGCATCCCAGTTAAGATTAAAACCTCCAATAACTCCACCCTGCTGTCTATTGTTATTAAAGTTTCCTTGGCCTTCATTATCCACTTGTGCATCGTATTCTATTCCTACTGTATTTGTCCCAAAGACAAATCCATTTTGTCTATCAAAGTAAGTGTCGATAATAAAAATGAAGGCATCTGTATTCGTAAGGTTGGCATCTCTTCTTACATCCGTCACTGCTAACTCTGAGGGAGAGCTATCATAGCATACTGCTGATACGTACAAGTTTTTGTCATCATAGGCTATTCTAACTTCAGTTTTTTCTGAAGCAGGTAACCCAAAGTTTGGCATTTGCTGGACTAGCTCAGTAATGGGCTTAACTCCTTGCCATACCTCATCGTAAAGTATGTCTCCGTCAATTACTGGGCTTTCGCCTGTCAAGGCGGTAGCATTGCTTACTGGAGCGTCTTGGCTATAGCCAAGGCTTATAAAAAAAACCATCAAGGTGGTGATGCAAAATTTCAACCTATTCATTCTGCTAAAGTAAGAATTGATTCAAATTATGAACCCACTACATTGCCATTAATAAATGAAAAAAATTAATTAATCTGGGTTTGATGTTACGTTATATTATTCTCCGAGCCAACTCTTGAATCCTGACACCCTATCACGAGCTACGATAACATCTTCGCTAAACTTAGGTTTAAGGGTTAGCTTTAATCTACTATTGAAGTAGTTAGCTATTTCGTCAACAGAACTTTCATTGATTATAAGTTTGCGGTTAATACGAAAGAATTTGTTAGGGTCTAGAGAGCTATCTAGTTTATCCATTTTATCATCAACTATATATCGGTCTCCCTCATGAGAAATCATAAATGTCAAGCCTCCTTCTGCATAAAAGTATGCCGTCTCATCAGCAGTCAGATATTTAAAACCGTCACCCTTTTTTACAAGAAACCGTTCTTTATATTTCTTTTGCTCCGTTTGAGATTTAAAAGATTCTAAGAGTCCCAAAATGTCAGTCTTAGCGTTTCCTTTGAGCGATCGAAACTTCTCCCATGCCCTGTCCAGTTCCTTGGGATCTATAGGCTTAAGCAAATAATCTATAGAATTAACCTTAAATGCATCTAGCGCATACTCATCATAAGCAGTGGTAAATATTACTGGACAAGTTACTTCTGCACCTTTGAAAATATCAAAACTCAATCCATCTGCTAACTGGATATCCATGAATGCAAGATCTGGTGAAGGGAAACTCTTGAACCATGAAACTGCATCTTCTACAGAATCTATTACATCTAAAATTGTAATGTCCTCATCCAGAGCTTGCACTAATTTTTTGATTCTTTGTGCGGCAGGTTTCTCGTCTTCTATGATCAGTATTTTCATTTCAATCTGCTATTATTATTTATTTAATCTTCCCATAATTTCCTTCGTGAATAATCTGTATCAATACTCCTCCATATTGAACCACATCTTTCCATGTCCCTGAAGTGTTTGTCAGTACAACTATAACTGTCTTTCTCTCTGGCAAAATAAATAACTGATTAGATGCCCCTGTTAACTCTCCACTATGTCCAATTATTGAAGCAGGTTTTACTAGCCCTCCATATAAGAACCATCCAAAGCCATATGGGTTGTTACCTTCTCCTCTATCAAATTGCTTTTCAACCATTAAGCCATAAGTTTCTTTCTTAATCAAAGAATGATTTATGATCGAATTCCCAAATTTGATCATATCCTCCAAGGTGGTGTAGAATCCTCCGCCAGGGATTCTGTTGCTTAGATTGTTTTTCTTGGCCTCTTTAGCTTTTCTTCTTTGCTTATGGTAGAGCTTAGACTTGTTGTCATACTCTACGTCAAAATGTTCTACACCTGAATTGTTCATCCCCGCTACATCGAAAATGTGCTTTTTAACATAAGCTTCATAGGTCATACCTGTCACTTCCTCTATTACTCTTCCTAAAACCACATACCCATAGGTTGTATAATTATAACTACTGCCTGGTGTAAATTTCAGCTTTCGATCTTTAAATATGTGCGTTGCCTCATTCAGTGTTGCGTACTCTTTCTTGCTCTCCGTTTCTTTTGCAGACTCATAACCTCCAATGCCCGACATATGGCTCAGCAAATGTTTTATAGTAATATCTCCTTCTGGATAAATAGGATAGCTTGGCACATAAGTCTGGATTGTTTCGTTGAGATCGATCTGCCCCTGCTCTACAAGCTGCAACACTGCTACTCCAGTGATACACTTAGCAATGGATCCCGTTCTTGTAATAGTATTCTTATTAAATGGAATTTTACTTTTCTCATTCGCATATCCTTCTGCAGTTTGCCAAACAAGTTGACCATCAATCGAATATCCTGTTATGCCTCCCACAATTTTACTCTCCTTTAACAATTCTTTGAATAAGTCATTCGCTTTGCTATTGTCTATTTTGTTTTGAGACATCGTAGAGCCAGCAAATAATAGAAGTAAGATCATTAAGAAATATTTGTTGTTCATAATGTTCAAGATTTTAAGAAACTTCTAAGAGGGGTATAGAAACCGTAAAGTTTTCGGATGAATGAATGATGTCTACCTTCCTGTCGGTAAGTATTTCATATCTACCTTTGATGTTGCTTAAGCCCGTTCCGGTTGAAGGTAATTTTTGAGTCTTTATTTGTAGATTATTGCTAACTAATAAATTGTCGTTCTCTCCTTTTTCTATTTTGATTTTAAGTGGTCTTTTATTAGAAATAATATTATGCTTTACCGCATTCTCTACTAATAGTTGTAAGCTAAGCGGCACAATGTGATTATGATTGCTAAGTCCTTTTTCGTTTAATTCAAAATGTAAATTTTCGCCAAATCTAATCTGCAGCATATAGACATAATCTCTTATACAAGCTAATTCATCTTGGATTGGTATCAGTTTATTATCCTTAATCTCAAGGATGTATCTATACACCTTAGAGAGTCTTTGTATATAATCTATCGCCTTATTAGGTTCGTCTGGAATAATACTGATTACCGTGTTGAGACTATTGAAAAGGAAGTGCGGCTTTACTTGGTTTTTAAGAATCTCTAACTGTGATTCTGCGTTTTGGCGCATTAGCTGTTCCTGTTTTTTCTCAGATATATTTAATGCGTTCATATTAAAAAGTGATTCAAAAAAAATGATGACTAGACTTGCAAACAGCAATGAACCTACTATGTGTCTTGCTAGACCACCAAGCTGAAAAGTGCCATCAAGCCCTAACATTGTTGCCGTCCCTAAGACTGATGAGACAAGCGTTGTAAAAATGAAATGATAGATTGACACTCTCATTCTGCGACTTTTGCTTTTGAGCGTACCTTGCTTTATCCCCAACTCTTTACTTCGTTGAAATATCCAGAAATTACCAAAGCTTAAAGTGGCTCCGTAGATAAATCCAAAAATTGTGTTGGGGACTAGATTCCCAATGTAACCTTGGATACTCTCGCCTAAAAATATCATTGGGAAAGATATACCCGTAACAAGGCTTACTATCAACAAGGACCTCGCAGGGTTAAATCCAATGTATTCTTTTGATCTTTTTAAGCTTTTAAACAAAGTGTTGTGTTTCGTGAATGATCTATGTGGCCTTAAAGATTAATTCTCACTTTAATAAATGTACAGAAACTTCCATGTTTGGTCTTAGTGTATGCACATCGTCTGGGCTCTCTTTCATTTCCTGTGCTTGGTGACAAACCATACACTGATCATAATCGTGTGGAAAAATTCCTGCCTTGATTTTATTTTCTGCTATCGCGTTTTCTACTTTACTAATCCGCTGCAGCACCTTTCCCTTGTAATGCCAATTATCAAAGTTGTCTGTATAAGTAGCATTGCGATACATCATCAAAGCGCCTTGTCTATCTTTTTCTTGTAAAAGTAAATCGCCAAATATTAGGAAAAAGCCATCTAAGTTGTGGGGCGCTATCCAAGTATTCCAGCAAGTACTCATCTTGCTTTCTACATTTCTGAGACTTATATAATTCCTATAGTCTAAATTTTTTCTATCTACTTTTTCGCATGCACATTTATCTAAGTTTTTCCAGAGGTCCTCTATTGCTTCTGTTCTCCTTCCCCCATTCATGATAGAATAGGCTTTGGTAAATAAATTAAACTCAGGGTACTTCTTTACTGCTTTTTTCATTTCAAAATATCCTTTCGTGACTTGCTTATCGTTACCATGGATAGTCCCTTCTGCCATCATGAAGCTTGCATAAAAACCATAAAGCCTCCAATCTTTCTCTGGTGTAAGCTCAAATGCATCTTTGAAGTATTGTCTTGCCAGCGTAGCATGATCTATTATCTGTGCCGAGTCTTCTGCTTTGCCATCTTCTCCAATAGCCCACGCATGCGTAAACGCAATATGTGATAATAGCTTGTAATCCCCAGGGTTCTTATAGTAGCTCTGCTTTAGTTTTTCTAAAATATTTGGGATACTATCATAGTTGCCCGCATGAAAATTATCCCAGAAATATTTATCCGCTTCCATACATGCAGGATCAGTGCAAAGTTTAGCTTCTTTCTTAGCAATGAACTTTGGAATGAAAGTGCTACAGGATGAAGCGAAAATTGCTAAGGCGATTGTTATAAAGATATTTTTCATAATAGCTTATTTTGTATTTACAATACAAATATGGATACCTATATAATTTAATACTATCAAATAATGCTAAGTCGAGGAATTTGCTTTGTGAGTTGTCATAAAACCAAAATGAATCGTAAGCAGAGCACATGCAAAATCATTAAGTAATACGGCTAAACTCTACTTAATCTTTAAAAATCAATTGAGTAAAATGAAATCTAGTGTAGTCCTTTTCTTAATACTTACTGTTTGCTTTAGCTGTTCCATTAGTAAAGATTCCTTAGAGACGAAAAATTTACCTGCTCAAGAGCTTGTCGACAAGGTATATCCTCTGCTCGATTCAGAAAACTCTCGATGGTTTTATTTTGCTTCTGCTTGTAGACCCTTTGGGATGGTTAATCTAAGTCCAGATACTCAGTTAGGTGGAGCCTGGGGAAGTGGTTACCGATATCTAACGGATACCATAAAAGGGTTTAGTCATATCCACGCTTGGCAAATGTCTGGTGTCTCTGTCATGCCTATACAATATGATAAAAACCCAGTAAAACATTTTGAAGATTATTACTCCTCTTTTGATCATGACCATGAAATAGCGGAGGTCGGCTATCATAAAGTAATACTCGAAAGATATGATATTAAAGCAGAGCTTAGCTCGACAGCGAGAGTAGGGTTTCATCGATACACTTTTAATAACCATGAGAATAATTCAGGGTTAATATTTAAGCTGAATGGACTACTCGGACCTTGCAAACTTAAGCATGGCTCCCTCGAGCTGATAGATAACTATACAATCAAAGGTGTTACAGTCAATGCTCCAACGAGAAGAAGGCCCAAAGACCTGTCTGTTTATTTCATTGCTAAACTTGATCAACCTATACAAGATATTATTACCAGTGCAGATGGTAATAAAATACTCCTCTTCGAAAAAGGAATTGAAGCGCTCAAAATGAAGGTCGCTCTCTCTTACACTTCTCATAAAAACGCCATGCTCAATTTAGAAGTGGAATGTCCTGATTGGGATTTTGAAACCGTAGTCAGCCAATCAAAACAAGAATGGAATGATCTTCTTGGGCGAATAAAAATATCGGATACTGATAGCATAAAGACCAGAAGGTTTTATACAGACCTGTGGCATGGCTTACAAGGACGCAGGACCATTAGCGATATCAATGGAGCATACCCTGATAATACAGGAGATGAATTTCGAATAGGGCAGATTCCGTTAGACCCTAATAATACACCACAGTTTAGGCACTTTAATTCAGATTCATTTTGGGGAGCACAGTGGACGCTAAATACGCTCTGGGGTTTAGTTTACCCAGAAATATATAGTGAGTTTGTACACTCTCTTATACAATATTATCGAGATGGGGGAAATGTTCCTCGTGGTCCGTCTGGTGGCAACTTTACTTATGTAATGACTGGAGCATCTTCGACTCCATTCATAGTAAGTGCATTTCAAAAAGGAATCGATGTGGGTAATTCCACAGAGGTATATGAAGCCTTAAAAAAGAATCATATCTCAGGAGGTATAATGTCTAAAGCAGGCTATGAACATCGTAGCAAGCTAGGTGGTGGCTTAGATCATTACATAGAAAAAGGATATGTGCCCTACCCTATTCCTGAAGGCAAATTTGGCTTTCATCAAGATGGGGCAAGCTTAACGCTTGAGTACGCCTATCAAGATTGGACTTTAGCTCAAATGGCCAAAGCACTCGATATACAAACTGACTATGACTACTTCATAGAAAGATCAAAAAACTACACCAATGTTTTTGATGCCGCTGTCGGTTGGATGAGACCAAAAGATATAGAAGGAAACTGGAAAGACCCATATGATCCTTACCAATATGAAAATGGATTTAATGAATCAAATGGTGCCCAATCGACTTGGTTTGTCGGTCATGATATAGACGGGCTAGCTGATCTTATGGGAGGTAAAGATAATGCTGCGAATATCTTGAATACCCAATTTAAAGTAGCTGCTAAAACAAATTTCACTTCTGGAGAATCTCATGAAAGAGGAGAAAATCCTGAGCTAGCTAGGGTCCCTATTAATTATGGAAACCAACCGTCGATTCAAACAGCATTTATTTTTAACTACTTGGACCGCCCTGATCTGACTCAGTATTGGACTAGTGAGATTAATGAGAAAACTTTCGGCGGTCTAAGTCCAAAGACGGGATATAATGGCGATGAAGACCAAGGGCTAATGGGCTCCCTGGCCGTGATTATGAAGCTAGGTATATTCCAAATGAATGGTGGCACTGATAAGGATGCAACATATGACCTATCAAGCCCATTATTTAATAAGGTGACTATTACCTTAGGCAATGGTAATAAGCTAAAGTTTGAAAAAAGCGGCTCGGGCACCTACATAGATAAGGTCCTGTTTAATAACGAAGCTATTACCGATTTTAAGATTTCTCATCGCGCTCTTCTAAGCGGTGGCACCCTAAAATTCCATATGAAAAATAGCAAGGAATAACTTTCCACTTAAAAAGTAATCTGATATCTCACATCAGGGAAAAACCCTCTCTGGTATTCTGTATCAATCTCTTGATTTCGTGAATCATAAGTGTTGTAAAAAACATTTCTTCTGCCAATAAAATTTTGGAAATCTATGGAGAAAGTTTGCGTGTACTTTTTAGCATTTTGTCTAAAACCAAGCTTTATGTCTGGTCGTATATAGTTCGGATATCTATTTTCGAAGACCATGTTCTCCGCTAATACTTCTTCATCTGCTGCGATAGAGGCTGCTAAGTCTATTGGTGTGTATCTTCTTCCTCCTGCAAGATTAAATCTACCATCTAGCGTGATTGTCCATTTCTTATTGAGGACGAATTCTTTCCCAGCCAACACATTGAACACATAGTTAGAATTAAAGAACGTGTTTCTAGATACCTGATCTATACCTTCATACTTGCTATCAAATAACGAAGCCGTTACTAAATAGTACAACCCTCTATCAAGAAAACGCTCAAGCGTTAATTCTACTCCATAATTGCTACCTATCCCATCATTAGTAAGTCCTACACGGTTAGGGAATGCGAAGTCTGCTCCATAATTGATCATAGAAAAATCTTCGTCATTAGGGTCAGTTGCAAGACCTGATAAAGATTGGTAATAGGTCTCAAGCTTAAGTCTAGTGCTACTTGTAAAACTGTGATCCCAAGAAACTATGTAGTGGTTGCTTCTTATAAAGTCTAGCTCTTGGTTCTTTGCGTTTTCAGCCGCAGTAGCTTCTCTTCTTTTATTGAAGTAGATCGGTAGCGGTTGTAACTGAGAGTGTCTTCCAAATCCTACTCCAAACGTATTTTTATCATTCGCATCAAAAGACAAACTTAATCTTGGCTCTAAACTCATAGACGAGTTGAGTCCAAATCTAGATGCATGTATTCCGCTATTGATAGTTAATTTTTCGTTTGCTTTATACTGCCACTGTGCAAAGGCTCGGACTAAAGAAGCGTCTCCTTGAAAGTTTAATTCTGAAAACCAAACGTCATCATCAAACAGTACAGAGTCCTCCACCATGATGTCATATTGGTCATAAATCAGCCCAGCCTTTATTCGGTTTTGCTTGTCTATCTTTTTATTGAGTGTCCAGTTTATCCCTAATTTATTTTGAGTGTTTCTTGATGTGAAGACACGTTCAAATATTTGAGATTGTTCGCTTTCTAATTCGTCTGCAAAGTTTAAGCTACTTGCAGATGAGTAGGAGACTGATAAATTTGAAGAGGTGTTTTGATCAAAGAAGTATAAGTGAGTTGCACCTATCATTTTAGTATCCGAGCTAGCGGTGAACCTATCATCTCCATCCGTATAAAGATTAGTATCGCCATCTGGATTATCTCCAAAAGTGATTTCGCTCACGCCTCCTAAACCCCAGAAGCTAAACCTTCCTGCTTTCTCCGTTGGGACGTTAAACTTAAAGACTAGATCTTGGTACTGAGGAATCGCCGCTCCTGTCCCAAAGTCCACTCCCAAAGCACTCACCACTCCTAGAGTAGAATATCTATAGTTAGCCATGAACGAAGAATTCTTTCCAAGACCTAGCGGCCCTTCTATCCCTCCCTCAAAACCATTAAAGCCAATCTGTCCTAGAAACTCAAATTTTTCAGTATTCCCATTTCTTAACTTCAGATCAAATACTGCTCCTGTAGCATTACCATACTCTGCGGGGAACGCTCCTGTCAGAAAATCACTATTCCTCATGCTGTTAATATTAAGCATCGAGATAGGTCCTCCTGTAGTACCCAGACTTGCCCAATGATTTGGAGAAGGAATATCAACGCCCTCTAATCTCCACAGCACTGCTGATGGTGAATTGCCTCGTACTATAATGTCATTACGGTCATCACTAGCTCCACTGACCCCTGCATAGTTTTGAGCCATTCGCGAGACATCGCCTTGAGAACCTGAGAATCTTGTAACCTCTTCCATTGTCATAGACCTAGTACTGATGGTTGCCATCTCATTAACTGCTTTGCGTTTGTCTTGCTGTGCAGTGATGACCACTTCATCTAGCCTTGTTAAATCTTCTTCCATTTGGATATCCAGCACAATTTCTTTTCCTGTGTTTACTAAAATATTTGGTAGGGTTATGGTTTTATATCCGATGTATGAAATCTGTAATGCTTGTCTTCCCACAGGAACATTAGTCAACTTAAAATTCCCATCGATGTCTGTCGATGTACCATATCCATTATCATCTGAGACTAGGACTACATTAACACCTATCAGAGGATATTCTGCATCCTTATCTATTATGTTTCCTTTGATACTTTGGGTAAACTCTCCTTGGCTAAATCCGCAGATTGCTAATAATAGAAAGAAAGCGAAAGTTGTAAGTGATTTCATGTGTAGATTGTTATACAACAAATATGCAGTATGATCAGCCCTACTACTATTACTTTTATTCAGACCGTGAGATAGTTAAGATGAACCGTAGCAATATTGGAATGAATTGTAAAGAGAAAACTTAAGAAAGAATAGTGGTCAATCGAAATCCTCACCATTACTGCTCTTTTTTACAGAAATAAGCCAATCATCTAAATCATTTGAGAGTTCCTCCTTTAGCTTTTTATGTGAGTTCGCGATATTGTTATTTTCTTCTTTGTCATTGAGTAAGTCGTATAACTCTAAAGTCTTCAGGCTGTCTGTGCTGATAAGTTTATATCGGTCTGTTATCCAAGCAATCTTTTCATACTTTGGATAAATGAAACCAATAGGTTTGTCCCTGATAGAATCTTTTTGAGTAAGCAATGGTAATATATCTATTCCATCTATTGGTCGGTTTTCATCAATGCTGGCATTAATGACAGATGCAATTGTGGGCAGGTAGTCACTTGTAACGCAAGGCAAGTTCATTTTTTGACCTCCATCTATCTTGTTTTTCCAAACTACAAATGCGGGCACCCTCACTCCACCCTCATAGAGACTCCGCTTTCTTTCTCTAAAAACACCAGCACTACCTGGCGTATCTCTTTCGGGCCCATTGTCACTACAGAACCATAGCATAGTATTGTTAGCCTCCCCTAGTTCTTCTAGTTTATCCCATAGTCTACCAATCTGATCATCCATCGCTGTTATACACCCATAATATAATTGCTCTCTTTCACTAAGTTCAGCGTACATACTTCGGTACTTACTATCTGCAACCACGGGCAAGTGTGGCGTGTGAAACCATATAGTAGTAAAAAAAGGTTGGCTTTCTTTTTTTGCCACATCTATGAAAGGGATCACTCGATCCATAATCACTCGAGCATTACTACCTTCTAAGTTTTTAGTGATCTTGACAGGACCGTTCCCCCAGTAAGCAGTCCCATAATCGATGCTGCTTTCTTCCTTATTAATGACTTCCCATCCGAATCGTTTACTTTCTCCTTTTTCAAAATTTGAAGGAAATATCATCGGGTCATATGTCGGCACCTTTGATTCTGTACAAAAGTATTCATCATAACCGTGTTGAGTTGGAACACTCAAATGTTTATTATGCTTAATTCGGCCTCCCCGATTGGCGTCCATGATTTCTTTTGTAAAAGTTCCTAGATGCCACTTTCCAAAATGACCTGTCCTATAATTTTTTTGTTTCAATAATTCAGGAATTGTAATTTCCTCTTCAAGCATATGCCCGCTGTTTGCATTGGGGATGTTCATCCTAAGCGGATTACGTCCCGTCAATACACTTGCTCTTGTAGGCGAACAAACTGCTGAAGCAGCATAAAACCGATTTAATATTATTCCTTCTTTAGCTAGCCTATCTAGATGTGGTGTTTTTACTATCCTGTTTCCGTTGAAGCCTGTATCAAACCATCCCAGATCATCTGCCATTATTAAGATTATATTAGGCTGCGGTTTTACCGATACACTTTGCTCGCAAGCAATTGCTAAAAAAAGGACACTTGCAGATAAAAGCGATAAAAAAAGTCTCATTTTTCTCAGTCCCAATCTATTAAATCATATTTTGATAAACATTCTAATTAAGATACTAAATCAACAAGTCTTTTTACCTGATTAATGTCAATCTCCGAATTATGAAAAATCTATTTCCTCTTTTACTTATCCTATGCTTCCCTATATTCTCCTCAGCACAAGATAAGCTTGTACCAAAAACACAACTAGTCGCAGATAGCTTTTATCAAGCAGCAAAGTATAGAAACATCGGCCCATTCAAGGGCGGACGATCTAATGGGTCTAGCGGAGTAGTCGGTGATCCCCTCACTTATTACATGGGTACTACCGGTGGTGGTCTGTGGAAAACCACCGATGCTGGTCAGCATTGGAGAAATATTTCTGATGGTTTTTTCAAAACAGGTTCTGTAGGTGCAGTTGCCGTTTCTGAGAGTCACACAAATATTGTTTATGTTGGTATGGGTGAGCACGCACCAAGAGGTGTAATGACTTCACATGGAGATGGTGTCTACAAGTCTACTGATGCAGGTAAGACATGGGTGCATATGGGTCTAAAAGAAACTCAACATATATCGAGAGTAATAATTCACCCAAACAATCCAGACATCGTATATGTAGCAGCTCAAGGAGCACTGCATGCACCTAACGAGGATAGAGGAATTTATAAGTCAACAAATGGTGGAGAGACATGGGAAAAAGTACTTCATGTAGATAACAAAACAGGATGCTCAGAACTATCAATGGATATCAGTAACCCGCTAGTGCTTTATGCAGCCATGTGGGAACATCAAAGAGTGCCTTGGAAAGTTATCAGCGGAGGACCAGGTAGTGGATTATACAAGAGTACTGATGGTGGTAAGTCTTGGAATAAAATTCACAAAGGACTACCAGAAGAAAAAGGAAAAATGGCAATTGCTGTTTCTCGCTCAAATCCAGAAAAAGTATATGCGCTTATAGAAAGCGATACCAAAAAAGATAAAAGTGGATTGTTTGTTTCTAACAATGCGGGAGACTCCTGGTCAAAAGTAAGTGGCGATAATCGACTTACTCAGCGAGCATGGTACTACATAGAGGTATTCGTAGATCCTAATAATGAAAACACCGTTTACGTGCTTAGTGCACCTGCTCTTAAGTCTATCGATGGTGGTAAGTCTTGGTCTAGGATAACAGGCACGCATGGCGACTTTCATGATCTATGGATCAATCCAGATAACTCTAACAACTTATGTATCTCTAATGATGGAGGAGCAGGAATAAGCTTTAATCAAGGTAAGACTTGGTCGACACAAGGGAATATGCCTACTGGCCAGTTTTATCGTATTAATGTAGACAACAGTTATCCATATAATATTTATGGTGGTCAACAAGACTATCCTTCCTTAGTAATCGCTAATCGAGAGTTGGGTAGTTATGCTATTACAAGCAGTAGTTGGAAATCTTCAGCTGGTGGAGAAAGTGCGTTCTTAGCATTTGATCCAGATGACCCTCAATATGTGATGGGTGGCTCCTATCTGGGCACCATCGAAATCCTAGACACAAAAGCTAATGCAGGGACCAACATCATGCCAGCACCAATCCAGTACTTAGGTATGGAGGCAAGAGAAATGAAATATCTCTATAACTGGAATGCGCCTATCATCTGGTCACAGCATGAGCCTGGTACTTTCTATCACGGAGCACAGCATTTACTTAGAACTCGAGATAAGGGGCAGACATGGGAAGAAGTATCCCCCGACCTCACTAGAAATCAAGATGAAAAACAAGGCAATGGCGGAGGACCATATACTAACGAAGCAGTAGGCGCAGAGAACTATGGTACCTTAAGTTATGTAATAGAATCACCTCATGAGAAAGGAACCATCTGGACAGGAAGTGATGATGGCTTAGTGCACATCACAAGAGATGGAGGAGACAACTGGACTAACGTAACCCCTAATGGATTAAAAGAATGCCTCATCAATGCAATCGACGTCTCTCCTCATGATGCAGGGACTGCTTATATCGCTACCACGAGGTATAAGTTTAACGATAAGACTCCAGGAGTTTATAAAACAACTAACTATGGAAAGACTTGGAATAATATAAGTGCAGGTATTCCACAAGGAGCTTTCACAAGGGTAATCAGAGAAGACGAGAAAAGAAAAGACCTCTTATTTGCAGGAACAGAAACTGGCATCTATGTTTCTTGGAACGGCGGCTCTAGCTGGGAACCATTTCAGTTAAATCTACCAGTAACGCCAATTACCGATATTAAGATTAAACATGACGATATGGTAGTTGCTACTTCTGGAAGAGCTTTTTGGGTGTTTGATGATATGGGTCTTGTGAGACAGCATGACGAAGATCTTACTGGTATAAAATTATTCCAACCTGAAGATTTAGTAATCAATAACAATAGAAGTCAATTAGATGGAAATTCTTCTGATGGTACTAATACTTTGTACGGAGTGAATCCTGCATCTGGGGTGGTGATGTACTACAACTTATCAGAGGTGCCTGACTCTGTAGAGGTAACCATGGAGATTAAAGATGAAGCTGGAAATATTATCAATATTTTTACTTCTAAAAAAGATAAGTCATATCGAAGATGGGCGGGTGGACCTCCCCCAACTCCGACAATAGGTAAGAAGAATGGACTTAACAGGTTCGTCTGGAACACAAGGTATCCTAACATGCCAGGGATTCCTGATACTTATATAGAGGCGAGTTTCAGAGGGCACAAAGCTGGACCAGGGAAATACACCGTTACTATTAATGCTGGGGAAGAATCGAGTACTTCAAGTTTCAATTTACTTCCTAGTCCGCTCTATCCATCAGACATCGATTATGAAGGTTACAGCAAATTCATGAGTGAAGTGCGTGCTAACTTGACAGAGATGCACAACACCACCAACATGCTCAACAACAAGCGCGAGCAAATAAAAAAAGTGCTTGACAATATCCCAGAAGAAGAATCTTACTTAGAGATCAGATCTTCTGGTAAAGCTCTTATGAAAGAACTAAAAACATGGGATGAAGAAATGATCCAGAGAAAGTCTAAAGCCTATGATGATGTAGAGAACTTTCCAAATAAGTTTACTGCTAACTACATGTTTATGATTAATCATACGGAAAGTGATATCCCAAGAGTCAATCAACCTTCTAAGGATCGTCGTGCTGAGTTGGATAGAGAGTGGGTGAAACTGAAGGAGCGGGCTAATGAATTATTGAATAGTAAGGTGAAGCTTTATAATGAACAGTTGTGGAAAGCTGGAGTTGGGGCTATTTGGGCTAAGTGAGTTAGTATTCAATGAGGCTAAAGTTCACATTAGCATTAATGCTTTTCTGTTTTGGAAATTGTGCTTCAGATAAACTTGAAAACACGGTAATAAAAGAAAATTATACTGCCATTGTCTTCAAACAAGGAGATGATGGATATCAATGCTTTAGAATTCCAGCAATTATCAATTCCAAAAATGGAACCCTTATCGCCTTTGCGGAAGCAAGAAAAAATGGCTGCTCAGATACGGGGGACATTGATCTTGTCATGAAGCAATCTTCAAATGAAGGAAAAACTTGGGGAGCGTTAAAAGTGATATGGAATGACAGTCTTAATGTTTGCGGAAACCCATCTCCTGTTCTTGATACTAAGTCAGGTAAATTATTTTTATTGACCACTTGGAACCTAGGTGAAGACCATGAAAGTGAGATTATAGCACAGACAAGTGTCGATACAAGACGAGTATTTGTTTTAAGCTCAAGTGACCATGGTGACAGCTGGTCTTCCCCATCAGAAATTACATCATCTGTAAAAGATACTAGCTGGACTTGGTATGCCACTGGTCCAGGGTCTGGTATGCAAGTAAGCAAAGGGCCTTACGCTAATCGGATGATTGTAGCGTGCGATCACATAGAAGCAAAATCTAAAAGATATTATTCTCATGTCATCTATTCTGATGATTCGGGTGATACTTGGAATCTTGGCGGCACAACCCCTCAAGATCAAGTCAACGAATGCGAAGTAGCAGAAGCTTCCGATGGAAGTTTAATTCTCAATATGAGAAACTATGATAGCACTCAAAAAAATAGACAAACAGCTCTTAGTATTGATGGTGGTTTGACATGGACTGATCAACAACATGATGAAACTCTAATCGAACCTATCTGTCAAGCCAGTTTGCAAAATATAAGATATCAAGGAAAACATGCACTGGTCTTTAGTAATCCTGCTAGTCAAAAATCTAGGGCCAATATGACAATCAGGCTCAGCAAAGATGATGGTAAAAGTTGGGTGAAGGAGTACACAATCACTAAAAGCCCTGCTGCTTACTCTGATCTTATACAATTAGAAAATGAGACTATTGGCTGCTTGTACGAAACTGGAGAACAAAGCCCTTATGAGACAATCGTATATACAAGTCTATCACTCTAATTTTAAATTCTTCAAATTAAAATAGATTGGAAAAGTACTGTGGTCTACTTCTTTGCTTAAGCTAATATTTCTTTCACCACATGTCCGTGCACATCCGTCAATCGATATCTCCTTCCTTGGTGCTTGAAAATTAGCTTCTCATGATCTACTCCTAACAAATGAAGGAGTGTTGCCTGGAAATCATGCACATGCACTGGGTTCTTAGTTACATTATATCCAAAGTCATCCGTTTCTCCAAAAGAGAAACCAGCTTTAACTCCTGCACCTGCCATCCAGATCGTAAAGCATCTTGGATGATGATCACGTCCATAATTATCTTTGGTTAATTTACCTTGACTATAAACTGTCCTTCCAAACTCTCCTCCCCAGATTACTAGTGTGTCATCAAGCATACCTCGTTGCTTAAGGTCTTTGACAAGTGCAGCAGAGGGTTGATCT
>CALFUQ010000357.1 GCA_937929885.1 uncultured Saprospiraceae bacterium | reverse complement strand
TAAGCAATTAAGTTTTACTAAATCGAATTCTGGAATAAATAAACAAATATTTAAAAAGGAAGCGATTTAATTTTTAATATAATGTGTCCAGATTTATAAATTAGTACTAATTAAAACTGCTTTATAATAGATATTTATTCTTATTGTTTGATATCAGCGGAATCAGAAATTAAACAAGGACCTTGGTTTTGAAGAGGACACCAAATAAAAAACAAAACTGCCGAGAATAATGTGTAAAACCTTGTAATGAAATTAATAACATGAAGAGCATAGATTGGTCAAAATTTAATAAGAAGATTAGTATACATGCAGATTCTAATTTAATATTCAATTCTTGGACAACCCAAGACAGTATTGAAAAATGGTTTTTAAGTAAAGCTGAATTCAAAACAAACAACAATGTCATAAGAGAAAGATTTTCTAAAATTGAGAAAGGGGATAAATATGTTTGGATGTGGCACGGTAGCGATAATGTTGCTGAGGGAGAAATCTTAGAAAACAATGGTAAAGATTTCCTGGAATTTACCTTTTTAGGATGTATTGTTTCCGTAGAAATAAAAACAGAAGCGCAAGAAACGATCATAGAAATTATTCAAAGTAATATCCCGTTAGATGAGACTTCAAGACTTAATTACTACGTCGGATGCTCTCGCGGATGGACTTTTTATTTAACAAATCTCAAATCAATTTTAGAAGGCGGTATCGATTTGAGAAATAAAAATAAGAATTTAGTTGATGTAATAAATACATAAAATTGGTCATTAATTAAAAAGCCAGCTGAGAACAATGCATACCCGTCAACCGAAAGACAAAGCTGGCGACTGCTGGTATGTGAGACCGTAGAGCATTAAGCAATCATAGCAAATGAAGAAAGTTGAAATAGTTGGAAACACAATTGAATACGAAGATTTCGGGAAAGGGAATCCGATGCTGTTTATTCATGGAGCTTTCTCTAGCGGAAAGACTTGGAGAAAAGTTATACCTCAACTATCTGAAAATTTTCATTGTGTAGTACCTGAATGGCCATTTGGTGGACATAAAATACCAATGTCCGATAAGCAGGAATTCTCTCCTATCGGAATTGCGGATTTGATTGCCAAATTTTTAGAAGCGCTTGACATGCAGAACGTCATTATCGTTGCTAATGATACAGGAGGAGCATACGCACAAATCTTTACGGCAAAATATGGAGAAAACGTATCTCAACTGATTTTGAGTAATTGTGAAGGATTTGAAATTTTCCCGCCTAAAAAATTCCAGTCCTTAAAAAGCATGGTAAAAGTACCAAGTTATTTGTGGCTTCTTTCCAAGCTTTTTAGCTACAAACCATCTCTTAAATGGGAAATGACATTCGGACTATTAAGCCATACTTTGACAAAAGAAGAAACATTCGAGTTTTACGTCAAACACTTTGTTGCTGATAAATTAATTAGGAAAGATTTCAAAAAATTAGCAATAGAATGGCATCCAAAATATACCCAAAAAGCCAGCAAAGATCTTAGGGGATTTAATAAACCAGTACTAATATTATGGGGTGTAGACGACTTAAAATTGTTTCCAATCGAACTAGGTAGAAGATTAAATTCCATTTTTTCAAATTCGAACTTTGTTGAAATTAAAAATTCCAAAACTTACGTTCAAGAGGACAACCCAAATGATTTTATAGAAAGCATCAAAACATTCGCGATACAAAACTTACCACAACCATAGATATGAAGTAATAGCTCCATCGTCTGACTCCACAAATCCTCTTGCGATAGCGGTAATTAGAAACAAAAAAAAAGCGAATGATAGGGATATTAATAATTCTGTTAATTTCTTGGATTGTCCTTTATTTAATTGAAAAGAAGAATCTACTTGTTTTAGGAATTTTGCCAATAATAAAAAGACTAAAACAATTTGTAATTGGATTTTTTGTCACGGCAATTCTATGTACTGGAGTTCAATACCTAGAAATAGTACTAAAATCTTCAAGTTGGGGGCTAAATGAAAACTTCACGGTGGGAATGATTACCAACTACTTTTGGTGGGATATTAAATCTGTTTTAACAGAGGAGTTGATATTTAGAGGAGCTTTGCTTTATTTATTGATTAATAAGTTAGGTGCAAAAAAGGGAATCTTAATATCTGCAATTACCTTCGGTATTTATCATTGGTTCTCTTTTGGAATTTTAGGTCAAATAGTCCCAATGATTGTCGTATTGATTGGGACGGGATTAATGGGATATGCCTGGGCATTAGCATTCTCTAAAACCTCCTCGATGGCAATGCCAATCGGTCTTCATCTCGGTTGGAATTTTACATATAACACAATTTTTTCGAAAGGACCGTTAGGTGAAGGAGTATTAATCTCTTCTGGCGGAGAAAACATCAGCGACTGGTTTTCTTTAATAGGGCTTTGGATTGTGCCTTTAATTGTTTTGCTTTTTGTAATGTATTTAATTGCAAATGATGACAATGATTTAAAAGCTAATGAAATAAAAATTACCACTAACAAAAGCTAAAATGTCAATTGCCCCTATACGACGCAACTGTATTTAGCAATAGCGTTAGTGATCATTGACGTACCTTAATACATAGTCGTTGTTTGAGTATCAAAAAAAAATAGCAACTCTTGTAACCTAGTAACCGTGTATTGTATCTAATTATAAATAGGCTTAAAATATTTATTATGCATTTAACAGCAGAACCAGAAGTAATATTAGGTCTCATCGCGATTGTAGCTGGCTTTACGATTTACGCTTTTATAAAAAGTCGACATCTTGAGCGCATGCAGCAATTGCAAATGGGAACTCCACTTCAAGACATCCATAAAAGCTTTATTGAGGTAAAACTTGGTCTTCTATTCATTGGAATAGGAATAGGTATTCTGACCGCTTTTATTCTTAATCTAATATTTACAAATGCTTTTGATTTTTATCCTGCCTTTATCTTTTTATTTGGAGGACTGGGACTTCTTCTTTCATTTTTTATAGTTAGAAACTATAAAATGAAGCAATAATTTTAATGGATGAATTATACATTAATAAAGTACTTAATGGAGAACGAGATGCCTACGGATATTTAATTAGGCAACATCAAACTGTTGCAATGAGAACAGCAATGTCTATAGTGAAAAATGAAACCGAAGCAAAAGACATTGTCCAAAACAGTTTTATTCAAGCATATGAATCATTACAAAGCTTTAAAGGAGAATCAAAATTCTCTACTTGGCTATGCCGAATTGTGGCGAATAAGAGTTTTCGGTTTATTCAAAACAAAGCCAGGAAAACTAATTTTGAAAAAAAACTAATAATTCACGACACACCCTTCGCATATAATGAAGGGTTACTCAACCTTAACAGACAAGATTTAAATGAGCTCCTTAAAAAAGGACTTAAGCTGTTAACACCAAATGAGGCTTTATGTCTACAGCTATTTTATCTAGAAGAATATCACCTGGATGAAATTGAAAAAATAACGAATTTTTCAAAATCGAATATTAAAGTTTTGCTTTTCCGAGGAAGAAAAAACCTATACCATCATTTGATAACGAGTTATAATAAAACACAATGAACGAAGAAGAAATTATCAAAACACTTTTTAGAAAATCTGATCTAAGCTATTCTACAGATGGCATGGAAGAAATGGTCTTGAGGAAATTAGAACTCAAGAGCCTTTACAGAAAAAAGCAACAGAGGTATGCCTTTATTGGGAAAGTCGGATTTTCATTCATTGTTATCCTTTCAATATTGTTTACGATAAGCGTTAGAGCAGCCGACTCCTTCGACTTGATTGTAGCTCCTACAATTATAATGTTTCTATTAATGTTTCCTCTTGAATTTATTCTAGATCAAAAAAAATCAAACACAGTACAGTTATGAAAATATACTACTATACTTTTTGCATTTGCTTACTATCACTTTCATCATTCACCAAGCTAGTTGCTCAAGACAGCGAACAATTTAATAAACTATTTACCCAGTGGGATGATTCCTCAATCCTTCAACCAGGAGTAAGTATTGCTATTATAAAAAACGAAGAGGTTGTTTTTAATAACTCCTTTGGCTACGGCAATCTGGAATACCAAATGCCGCTTGATAACAAGTCTGTTTTTGATATCGCTTCATTGGCTAAACAATTTACAGGTTTTGCTATAGCTAGTCTTATTAATGATCAGAAACTCGACCTCAATGAATCAGTAAAAAAATATTTTCCTGAATTAACATTTCTCGATGAAGAAATGCAAATAAGACATTTGGTTTATCACACCAGTGGCTTAAGAGATATCGGTGGATTATTTGCTTTGGCTAATAAGGGAGAAAACCTTACCTCAATAGATGCTTTTGACATAATCAAAAATCAGAATGCTTTAAACTTCCCAATCGGAACTGAATATGATTATTCTAATACGAATTATGTGCTCTTAGCAATGGTGGTAGAACGTATTTCAGAAATATCATTTCGGGAATGGTGTGATAAGAACTTGTTTGAACCATTAAAAATGGATAACACCTTTGCAAATGATAACCCTTATGAGATTATAGAAAATAGAGCAATTGCATACAATGAGAATCTCCCAAATCTTAGTTTTCAACAAAATAACGGAATGGCCTTAATTGGTTCAAGTGCTATTTTTAGCACTGTTGACAATTTGATTATTTGGATACAAGCATTAAAAAATGAAAGTGTATTCCCAGAAGTTTTCAAACTCATGAAACAAAAAGGGAAACTGGATAATGGTAAGGAGATAAATTACGGATTTGGATTGGGTTTTGGTAACTATAGAAATGAAGCAATGATAGAACATACTGGTGCTACTCCATCAGGATTCAGAACTGCCATGGCTATTTTTCCTGACCAATCCCTTTCGATAGTAGTGCTAAGCAATTGGGGAACAGTTAATCCAATAAGAGATTATGCCATTAAAATTGCAGACCATTATTTACAAGATAAAGAAACTGTCCAAAAAGAATTAGCAAAGTCAGGTATGGATAGTTCAACCTTTGTTTTATCTAAAACTGCGGCTAACCGTTACGTAGGAGATTATTTATTCAATGGTGAAACGGATTTAAAAATTCGCATGGGAGAACAAGACGATTTAATACTCGAAGTACTAGGTCATTCTGGAGTTCTAATTCCTATTTCAGAAACAGAATTTGAACTTCCTGAGGCTAATTCCATCCTTCACGTTTTTAATGATTCGATAGGTAATTTAAAAAAAGTAGAGGTATGGATTAATGGAGAAAAAGATGGAGAATTTGTTAGAAAAGAAGAAGCTCCATTTGATAAACATATTTATGTAGGAGATTACTTATTCAATGGTGAGATGGACGTGAAGATTCGATTAGATGATGATAACAACTTAACTGCCCAATTAGAAGACAATAATGTAAATCCACTTATTCCCATTTCACAAACAGCATTTGACTTTCCTGCATTAAAATCAAAGCTCCACTTTATTCTTGATTCGCTTGGCAGTTGCAACAAAGTAGAAGTATGGATGAATGAACAAAAAGAAGGAGAACTCTCTAGAATAGAAATAGACGACAAAACGCCACTTAATATCAACAAATACGTAGGGCTTTTTTATTCGGATGAATTGAAAATTGTTTTTGAAATTGGGATATTAGATGACCAACTATTTCTTATTAACTCTAAAAATGGTGAAGTTCTACTCAATAATAAAACAGAAGAAATATTCATTCCCGAACAAGACATTGCTAGTAGTTTAGTATTTGAGTTTAACAACATAGGAGAAACAACAGGTTTTCTTTTGAATAGAGGCAGTAGAGTACGTAATTTGAAATTTGAAAAGATTGACCAAAGATAATAAGTGGTCTATGTTCACTAAAGCACAAAAACAATGAATAAAGAGGAAATCGTAAATCAGATACAAATAAAATACGATGAATTTATTGGCTATCTCAATGAATTGAGTCAAGATGATTTTGACTATAGCTTTGAAGGGAAATGGTCAGCTGGGAAACAATTGGAACATATAGTGATATGTGTTAAACCTCTTGTGCTTTTATATGGAATGCCCAAATCCTTAATTGAGCAAAGTTTTGGAAAAATAAAACGTCCAAATAGATCTTATCAAGAATTGTTAAACGATTATTTACAAAAATTGAATGAGGGTGGAAAAGCTCCAATTCAATTTGTACCAAAAGAGGAAAGTATAGTTGATAAACCTCTATTATTAGAATCACTAAAATCATTGATTAGAGACCTAAGTTCCAAAATAAACGAATTCGAAGAAGAAGACCTTGAATCTTTACTTATTCCTCATCCATTACTGGGAAATATTACTTTAAAGGAAATGTTATATAACGCAATTTATCACGTTGAACATCACCAGAAACAAACGATCAAAAATTTAGAAAACAAATAACGACCGCTAACAAATGTCCAGAAATCGGTAAAGATGATTTGTAGAAGACTAAGATTAAATTATGCGAATAGGGATATTTCAAGATATACATGCGAATCTACCAGCACTTAAAAAGTCACTAGAGGTATTTAAGGAAAAAAAATGTGACAGAATATATCATGTTGGAGATTTAATTGGTATCGGCCCACACCCTAAAGAAGTATTTGAATTAGTAAATAGTTTAGATAACATAGTTTTGATCATGGGGAATCATGATTATTGGTTCGCTTATGGAATTCCGTTCCCTAGACCTAAATTGATGAGTAAAGAAGAGTTAGCACATCAAGAATGGACTCACCTTCAAATAGGACCAGACAAAAGACCGATAGTTAAAAAATGGAACTTCATAGAAGAATTAAAAATAAATGAAAGGAATAAAATAACCTTTGCTCATTATGGGTATGACTCAAGTAAAAATTGGTTTAAAAATTTTATACCTAAGCCAACTACTTCGGATTTAGATGAGATGTTTAATGAATTCGATTCTGACATAATATTTTATGGACATAACCATGATGAAAGTGATATACAAGGAAGCTCGAGATATATAAATTTAGGATCGACAGGTTGTTATTCGAAGGCTGAAGTTAGATTAGGCATCCTAGACATAATAAATAATAAAGTAGAGTTGGCGAAAATCACAGCACCGTATGATGATAGTGGTTTAATGGAAGACTTTGAATTGAGAAAAGTGCCAGCAAGAAATTTCATAAAACAGAATTTTATTACTCGAAACAGAAAGAGACAATAGCTAATACTAAGTAATGTCGGCATCTCTACCTGCCGAGATACGCTGTTTATGAATCTGCAAGTCGCTTCCTAATTCTACTTAAAGACTCAGGTTTGATCCCCAGATAACTTGCAAGGTGATATTGTGGCACACGATCTATAAGATCTGCTTTATTTTCAAGAATTTGCTTATAACGTTCCTCTGGTGTAGAACTCATGTACAATGCCATTTGTTCTTGATACTCTAGTAAATGTTTTTCAGTAGTTATTCTGCACATATATTGGAATCTAGGAAAGCGTTTATAAACTTCTTTTTCTTTTTCGAAGCTTACAACACTGATTTTGCAATCCTCAAGGCACTCTAAGTTAAACGTACAAGCTATATCAATTGAAGCAGAAGTAATAGAATGGATTGCTTCATCATCCATAAAGAAATTACTTGTCCTCTCTTCCCCATCAATTAAGCGATACTGCCTTAAAACACCTTTTACTACATAGTAGGATTCTTTAAAATACTGACCTTCTCTGATCAAAAAATCTCCCTTATTAAAGTCGCGAATAGAATCTAATGATAAAATCATTTCTTGCTCCTCAGGAGAGAAAGTTGCAAAAACATCTGGCGATGGAATCTTATTTAAATCTATATCGTCTTGCAATAGTATCTTTATTTTGGTTAAAATAAAGATAAGCTATTTGTCTTGCTAGTTAGATAAGTCTGCAATAATACTTAGGATGTTGTAACCACGACACTGAAAAGTTAAGCCGAAGAGAGCTTCTACTAATAACTTTATGAAAAATCTATTTTGCGATCTCTAAGATGACATTCCCAGTCTTGTGGCCTGTAATCATATACTTGTACGCTTCTTTTACTTCTTCCATCTTATAGGTACGATCAATAACAGCTTTAAACTTACCCTCTTTAATCAGTCGATTAACAAATAAGAGACTACGTCTAATTTTTTGGGGAATAGGAAACTTCACTTTTCTTTTACTGAAATAAGTGAATAATGGGAGATAGACATTCTCTGCTCGCGGACCTAGTTCTGTAGAGATATAGATCCCACCTTCTTTCATTAATTTTTTGCATTTCCCAAAAGTACTTTTACCTACAGCATCAAAAACAAAATTGTATTGCTCGTCATCTAAAAGAGTAAAATCTTCTTTCTCCCAGTTGTATAATTTATCTGCTCCAAGCGATTTCATCAATTCTAAATTTTTAGTATTAGCTACTACTGTAACATAACAACCAAAATATTTTAACATTTGCACCGCAGCAGAACCGATAGCCCCTGTTCCGCCATTGACCAATACTTTATCCCCAGCTTTGACCTTTAGCTTCATTATACCATTGAAAGCATAATGTGCCCCTTCTGCGGAAGCAACGGCTTGATGATAATCCAGTGTATCATGAATCTTTAATACCCCAGCATCTTGTTTTATTACCATGTACTCTGCTTGAGACTCTAAACCCTCATCTCTCAACCCCCATACTCGATCCCCTACATTGAACATAGTCACTTCTTCTCCCACCGCCTCTACTTGACCAGCGAAGTCAGTACCGAGCACTTTAAGTTTTGGAGAAAATAAACCTATGAAGAATCTAAAGATGAATGGATCACCCGCTATCACTCCCCAATCAGTCCTGTTGACCGTGGTGGCATATACCTTTACTAAAATTTCATTTGATTTAGGACTAGGTTTATCAATGTCCTTTATTTCTATGACTTCGGGGCCGCCGTAATGCTCACGAACTATTGCTTTCATTTTTGCATGGTTATTTGACTTTAATAAAGATGCAGCTAATCATACAACATTGACTTAACTTAAGTTAAGAAGCTATTATAATCGGATTATTTGCTAGCCAATACTCGCGTCCATCCAAGGTCCTGTCAAGTAACTTGATCCCAAACATAAATCGACGAAGAGAAGCAGGATCATTAAAGGTGTGATGTTGATTTAGTATTTCATTGACTTCTGTCTCAGAGTATTTTCTGCCTGCCTCAAATTGCTCCGCTAGGTATTGGAACATTAAGGCTTGCTTTTTCTTTTGACGCTTGCCAGGCATCCTTTCGAATCTTCCTTTGTGATCTAGGTAACCCCTCAGAGGAGTATATTTTTCAGAAGCTGTCATTTCTATTATTATTCACGAGTTTACTAAGCGTCACCAGGTGGATTTTATGCTGCATTAATCTATGATTGCTTGATATACAAATTGCCTCAACTTATCAGCATAAAAATTAGTGTATGGATCAAACTGCATCATCATCACTACGACCATATCTTCCTCAGGATCGACAAAGAAGTAAGTATTAAATGCACCACTCCAGTAATAAGTCCCCTCGCTACCTAATGCTGCACTTTCTGCTACATCCGTCAAGACACCAAATCCTAAACCAAAACCATTACCAGGGCTCTGAGACATTTCGCCCAAGATATCAGTAGTCATTAATTCAAGTGTCTTACGACCGATTAATACTTTACCATTAGCTTTGCCATTGTTTAATAGCATCTCTGCGAACTTCATATAGTCTGATGCAGTAGAAAAGAGTCCGTGTGTACCACCGAATACAGTATGCCCTTGTGCTGGGGTCTGTCTTTGATGCTTAACTAAAGTCCCGTCTTCGATTGTATGATACAGCGTTGCTTTCCTTGCTTCATCTCCTGCCTTAAGGTTGTATCCTGTGTCATTCATACCTAGTGGATCAAATATTCTTTTTTGCAGAAACTCTGCACAACTCATTCCGCTAACCTGCTCTATGAGCAATGAAAGCACATCTGGAGAAGCACTGTAATGCCATTGCTCCCCAGGCTGTCCCATCAGCGGATATTTTGCGATTGCATTTACTCTATCTTCTATCGTTTCCAGATTAGAAAAGTAAAGCGACATAGCTAACTGATTGTCATAATCTGTACCTGTAAGCCCATGTGACATTCCCGCAGTATGACTGAGTAACTGACGGATTGTTATATCTGACTCTGCAGGTATCATTTTCATATCAGCTTTTTTCTGAGATGTCGCTACTTGCATAGTTTCAAATTGTGGTAGGTATTTCTTGATAGGATCATTCAACAGGAAATGTCCTTCTTCATACAACATCATAAACGCGATAGAAACGATAGGTTTTGTCATTGACTGAATGTAGAATACCTCATCTTTTGACATCGGAGTAGTACCTCCTATCTCTTTCATACCAAATGCTTTATCGTATGCTATTGTACCATTCTTCTTTACTAAGCAGACTGCCCCTGGCACTTTACCGTCAGCTGCTTCCTTAGCTAGAAAATCTTCGAAACGCTCCATTCGCTCAATAGAGATACCACTCTCCAGGATCGGATCAGAGACTGGGATAACATTAGGTATGGGATCAGCAACCGCAGCTGTATCTGTAGCTTGCATGACCTTTTGAGTAGACGTACATGCACTGGCAACCAATAGGGCTAGTACGAACAAGTAAGTGATTCTATAGTTTTTCATTTTGCTGTTGATTGAATATTAGATTGAAGATTTATCGTTTTTAGGTTTACGCTAGGGATTGAGCCCTTGGTTATCGAAATAATAATAATTGAATCCTTTATAAACCATGAGCCTCCATATTATCCTAAAAAATACTAAAAGCTGCTGAGTAACAAAGAATATAACTATCAATAATGTGCTTGTCATCCCTAATACCCCTTCTAGGTATAAGTGGAATAAAACTATCACAATTTGAAAAAGGATAAATAGAATTAAAAATCTCGGTGTAGATAAAAACCTTTTAACTGTAAGTCTAAATCCTTGCTTGATTGATCCCCAGATTTTTAAACCATCATGTAGATAGCATAGCTTGGTATTGATACTCCATGAAATCAAAATGACCCAATAAAATAGTACTAGCAAAACTGATATTCCAGCTACATAAAACATTGGCATCTCAGTAACGGTAGTATTAAATATTTTACCCACATACATTGATGCTGGTACTGCAATTATACCAGTCCAGACTACAAACATCAACAGAAAGAATAAACTGATCTTCAAAAAAGGATAAAAGTACTTGGCACCTCCCGTCCAAAAGTTTCTCCAGTTAGATTCAGGATCATGTAGAACTGCATACAATGAGCCAGCATTAATAAACACGCTCAAGATTAAATAAACTAAAATGTACCATCTCAACTGACCAATTAACGGAGAGATAGATGCACCATGTACTTTTATGAAATCTCTAATTACAGTATGATCATACTGCTTAACCAGTTTGTCTAACTCAAGAGAATTACCAATCGATGCCTCCAGTACTTGAAACACTTGAATCCCAATAGTTAGCGCTAATGACAATAAGATACCATAGATGATGAGACCTATCCGCCAATGCTTAACCCCTGCCTTAACTCCATATATCAGTGCTCTAATCATACTACTTCTTTATCAGATAAACATCCCTACGGTGTGCAATGCATTCTGGACCCAATACAAAGCTTTAGCTCCGTATTTAAACAAGGCGCTTTTGTTAGGCTCTACAGTTATGCTATTATTATTAAGATCCACATCCATATAAATCCTTTGTTCAGGATCTATGTGGACAGACCTGATTTTCTGACCTTTTTCTAAATCAAAGTATTTTACTTTATCCTTGCCGTCCCACTCCATCATGACCTCTTCTCCGTCTTGTGTTATTACCTGTATCTCTACAGGGATAATCATATCGCCTAACCTGTCTACACGGAAACTGACATTACCATCTTCAACTTTACTATTCTTATAAACTTTTCTATCTCCACTCCCAAAAATGCCAATCTCAGTTCTGTTGCCAGAATAACCAAACCCAACTACTGCATAGTCGCAGATAGCCGTGCCGTATACTGCCTGATCAAAAAACCAATCAAGGTTTTCGCCATACTTATCTCCATGATGTTTAGTTACAATCTCATTGGCAACAGCTATAAAATCTTCTCCACGTGGATGTTTAAACTTAAATCTATCAAAGTAAGTCTTCATTACATCATCCATTGCTAGATCACCAATTAACCCTCTGAATGTTTCTAAGACCGTAGCCGTTTTCCTATAGATCAACTCTTTATAATCTTGCTTTACTTCCCACCCAGGTCTTGCTAGTGAACCGATTGCAGGATCTCTAAGCCCAGTGTACTCCACCCTAGACATCTCTCGCTTACCTAACTGATAACCAAAAATATCAAACAAGGATTTCTTCTCTCCATAAGTATCATCCATTATGCGCCCTTCTACGTAAGTCACAAAACCTTCATCAAGCCACGGCTCCTCCTTTTCATTAGAAGCAAGCATGCCCATATAATATTGATGACAAAACTCATGGACAATTAAGCCCTCTAGTGTCCGCACACCATCTGGAAAGTACGCTAGCGAGCCACCAGTAATAAAAGTAGGATACTCCATAAAACCAGATCTCAATCCATGAAATGGAGGATCCATAATCGTGAGCGTAGTATAAGGGTAAGGTCCGATGTGCTTATCTAGCCAAGCTAAAGAAGCTTTTGCCGCATGGATTAATCGATCTCCAAACATGCAATGCTCCTCTGTGATTAGCAACTTGATAGATACATGCTCCCACTGATCTTCGACAACGTCGAAATATGGATATGCAGCCCATGCAAAATCTATAACATCCTCAATGTGAAATGCGACCGTCTGAGTACCATCATCATTTTTTTGATCTTTTACTTTGCAGCCTGAAGCACCGATCACAAGATGCTGTGATGCCGTAATCTCCACATCATAGTTTCCAAAATCAGAATAGAACTCCGTGCGCTGCAGAAACTGATGACAGTTCCACCCCCACTCTCCTGCTCTATCTTGCTCCCAGACTCCTGCCTGCGGAAACCAATGTGAAAACATAAAAAAATCGGACTTACTATATCCACACCGAGAGATGGTCTCTGGCATTTTCATTTTCCAATCTATATCTAACTCTAAAGTATCGCCAGCTGCTAATGGTGCACTCAATGGAACATTAAGCACCGTCTCATCATCCATATTGTCATCATCAGGATGTGCAAACGACAGCTCAGCAGTAAGGTCTTGCCCACCTACTTCTTTCATTTTCAGAATGTCTACCCAACCCCAGCCGTCTTCAGGCTTGTTTTCCAGGTCATTGCCAAACATACCACTGACATCCTTGAGGTAAGAGCTTTTGGTGTTTTTGAATGCATTGATGTATAGATACATTCTAATCTCATTGACAGCTACTGGCGATGAGTTTATCCAAGTAAGCTTTTGAGTGGCATCTACGATTTTAGATTCGTGATCAAGGGTAAGTTTAATATCATAGTTAGCAACCCGATTACTATGTTCTTTTTCAAAGTATGGGTTACATTCTTGCGCAAACCCCTCAACACTGACACACAAACTAAATAGCAGTATGAAAATTCTTAATATCATTCCGATTCTAATATGCTAGCAATTATTGTTGCTTTCTATTACAAAAAGGGAAGATAGAATGAATAGGTCAAAATGTCCTACAATAATTCAAAAATTAAAGGTGATTATTTATTAGTGATTTGCTCCAACTCCACAGTGAAATGGCGCAAAATATCTGCTTGCTTTTTAATCCTTAAGCCATTGGTAATAGATTTAGCTTTTTCTTTAACTAATGCCATAGTGGCTGCTACATAATCCATGTGTTGCAGCGAGTATACACGTCTAGGAATCGCTAATCTGAGTAACTCCATATCGGGCAAACGATCATCACCAGTTACAGGGTCTCTATCGGCAAGCAATGTCCCTATCTCAACTCCACGTACACCGCCTTCGATATATGCTTGCACACCTAACACTTGTGCTGGATACTGATTCTGTGGAATGTGTGGCAGCATCCGTTTTGCATCGATATATAAGGCGTGCCCACCTACTGGTTCTTGGATGGGAACACCATATGATAATAGTTTCTCCCCTAGGTATTTTACTTGTTCGTATCGATCGTGTAAATAGTCAAACTCTATGGCTTCTCTCAACCCTACAGCAAGGGCACCCATCGCTCGACCACTCATACCTCCGTAGGTCAGATAGCCTTCATAGATAATAGTAAATTGTCCTAATCTGTGATATAAGTCTTCGTCATGCAATCCTATAAATCCTCCAATGTTAACTAGTCCATCTTTCTTAGCACTCATCCAAACTACTGATACTTCAGCAAACATTTCGGTTACGATTTCTTGGATTGTATGGTCTTGGAATCCTTCCTCTCTGATTTTAATGAAATATGCATTTTCTGCATAACGTGCGATATCCATGTAAACGGGAATGTCATACTTCTTTGCCAATGCGCATGTTTCCTTTATGTTCTTCATGGAGACAGGTTGCCCTCCTACCGTATTACAGGTCACAGTTATGTTTATGAAAGGAATTTTTTCTCTGCCATGTTCTTTTATAACGGACTCTAATTTATCGAGATCAACATTTCCTTTAAACGGATAGCTAACAGTGGTGTCAAAAGCAGCAGCTATAGT
>CALFUQ010000356.1 GCA_937929885.1 uncultured Saprospiraceae bacterium | reverse complement strand
GTAGTGATCAAATAATAGCCTCTTGAAATTTAATTTCAAGAGGCTAAATTATTGAATTGAATTATGTGAAACAGAACCTATGTTACTTTACAGATAGTGTATATTTTTCTGTTGGGTTTAAAGGGCAAAAGTATTCGTACTCACCTTCGCTTAAGTTTACCACATTAGAATATGAAGTAGCACCTTTTGCAACTGGCGCTTTTACATATGCTTCTTTGATATGATCCGCTGGAGCTGATTTTCCTTTTGGGACTAACACAAATCCTACTTCGTGATCTACATTCTTATTAGCTATTTCAAATTGGTACTGACCTGGAGCTACCTTTAAACCATTAGTTGTAAACTTACCTACTGTTTGAGCTAACTGGATGGTCTTTATAGATCCATCAACTGTAAGGCTATACTGTTCAGTAGGATTAAGTGGACAGAAATAAACATACTCGCCTTCACCTAAGCTTACCACATTTGTATTAGACGTACTACCATTCTTCACAGTTTGAGTTACGTACGCTTCTTTGATATGATTAGCTTGATCGGTCTTTCCTTTTGGAGCAAGTACAAAACCTACCTCATGATCTACACCATTATTAGCGATTGTAAATTGGTAATCACCAGGAGCAACTGTGATACTTTCTGTTGTAAACTTCCCTGGTGTTTGTTCTAGGTTAATCTTATTTACAGACTGACCATTAACTGATACTGCAGCAATTAATAATACTGCCATTAAAATGTTTGCTTTAATTGTTTTAAACATGATTTATGATTTTAATTTTTTTAAAAATGCTTAGTTGAATAATAATTCAAAGGTGAGCTAAAGCATAGAGGGGGTATTAGGCAAGAATTCCTTTTGAGTTGACTAAACTTCCTTTAATTAGTTTCTTAAAAGAATAAGGCTTTATTCTAAAATCGAAATTGTTTAAGAGTCAATTGAAATATAGTAGCATCTGTATTGGGTAGGACACATTTTGTAATGAAATACCAACTTTTTCCTTTAACGATTAAATAGTAGATGCCAGCTCTAAATTTATAAAGGTAAGGTTTCAAAATAGTCAGAAGCGAATAGAGAGAAGTTTACAACTCGTCAATAACCCGCTCTGATGCACTTATCGCAGCTACATTAAAAACACCTAGCACAGTATTACCTGAGCTAGCAGTGACATTTCCTCTAGTGTTAGCCAGAGGCTCAGCAAAAATCCCATTATCACTATTAAGCAATTGGTCACGCATCGTTTCCATGAATGTAAAAGCGTCATTAGAAATAGAGTGAATTTCTACTCTTGCAATATCACCAGGAACATATGAAGGTATGTTTATACTGTCAGTAGGATTATCATCTTCAACAGGATTAAGCAAAAATCTTATTGGGGGAATAAACACAAAACCATCAGTCTCTGCACCACTATCAAAACCAGCATCATAAGCAATGTTAATCTCATCAGCTCTGTTAAGGAAAACTCCATTTTTGAAAGTTTTGATCCAGTAGGTATCTCCAACACCTGGTAAGTCTCTCGTAAGTATCTCTATGTAGATGCCATCAACAAGGCCAAAGTCATCAAGAAACTCTTGATATATACTATCTACTATAGGTACTCTATTTAGCTTAGTTTCTGATGTAAGCATATCACCATTAGCATTGACTTCTAGCTTAAAGATGTCATCGACTTTTCCTATTGTATTGCCTCCTGATGTCCATGTATAGTTACCACTACCATCCCCGACGAATTCGAATACTTCTCCATCACCTCTTCTTACGATTACAGAAGCATCTGTAATACCTTTTGTGAAGTTGTTATCAAAGTAGGTTTGAGATTGAGTCAGTCTAATAGTTTGATCTTCGGCGTTACCATTGATCCAAGCATCCACTGTGATAAGTGCATCTGCACTTTCTAATTGCACATCTATCGGGTCTTCGCAACTATTCATAGTTATAGCTCCTATGATGAGCACTATATATAAGTAATGTGAAATTTTCATCTTAATTAAATTTGAAGTTGTATGTAATAGCTGGAATAAAATTACCAATCACAGAGAGCCGTACTGCCTCAGTAGTTACTTGTTCGTTAGGGGCTATTCTATCAGTTGTATCAGGCTTGAAGAATATTGAAAATGCATTTCTTCTACTATAGACATTGTATACGGAGAATACCCACTCTCCATTAAATTTCTTACCTGGTTTATCTTTTCCTTTCAAGGTGAGCCCAAAGTCTAGTCTGTGATAATCTGGAATCCTTACATTGTTACGACCTGTACCTGCATTGTGAGGAATCACATATCCTTGCTGCTCAAATCTAGAGGTAGGGAAAGTTGTAGGTGTGCCAGAAATATATGCAAAGTTAGTACTCAAAGTAAGACGATCATTAAATTCATAAAAACCTGTGAGGCTAAAATTGTGTGTTTGATCAAATCTTGATGGATACCATTCATTATTATTTATGCCTTCTACTTTTCGTTCAGTTCTTGCAAGTGTATAGCTTAACCATCCTGAGAATTTTCCTTTATTCTTTTTTAGTTGTACTTCCCATCCGTAAGCTCTACCGTCACCGTCTAAGAAATCTCCTTCTATAAATTGATTTAATAACAGATCGGCATCATCGATATAATCTACTAGGTGTTTCATGTTTTTGAAATATACCTCTGTAGAAAATTCGTAATTGTTATCATCAAAGTTTCTAAAGTATCCGAGCGCAACTTGGTCTGCCATCTGTGGCTCTATGTTATTAGTACTAGGTGTCCATACATCTACAGGAGTAGATGCAGTTGTGTTAGATACTAGATGTATGTACTGTGCAGTCCTCATGTAACTAGCTTTAAGCGAAGTCTCATCACTTAACTGATATCTCACTGAAAATCTAGGTTCTAATCTTCCGTATGTTTGAATAGACTCTCCACTATCAAAAATTTCTGACCCAATAGGTGGTCTCCTCTGGCCTAGTGGAGCTTCACCAAATGTATAGGCGGTACCTTCTCCCAAATAATTAAAATAAGATAGTCGAAGACCATAATTAAATTTGAAAGCTTCATAATCTAATTCATTTTCAAGATAGACTGCTGCCTCTGCAGCATATTTGCTTGGTAAACTAAAGTCCTGAGATTCCCCTTCACTGATACCGATTGCATTGCCTGGTTCGAAGATGTAATAAATTCCTTGCCCACCGAATCGGAATATATTTTTAGGATTTACAAACCAAGTAAATTCGGGTTTAGTGCTGTAATTTATAATACCTGCATTCCAATCAAATGCATTCTCAGAATCATCTCCAAAAGAAATCTGATAATCATAATTACTGTAGTACAATGTATTATTGAAAAATAATCGATCACTAAAAAGATGATTCCATCGTAGCGTACCTGTCCCATTACCCCAATTAAAACCAGCAGCATCACCAAATCCAAAGTTATCTCTACCGATATAACCTGATAAGAAGATTCTATCCTTTTCACTAAACTTATAATTTGTTTTGAGCGTCAAGTCATAGAAGTTTAGCACGGTCTCTCCTAAATCATCACTCAAAAATGGCTTAGCTAATATGTCGATATATGATCTTCTACCTGCTAGTATAAATGATGATTTATCCTTTACAATAGGAGCCTCGATAGCGAACCTACTGAAGATCGATCCTATCCCTCCTTTGAATGATAAGTTTTTATTGTTTCCTTCTTTCATTCTAACATCAAGAATCGAAGACAGCCTCCCACCATACCTCGGAGGAATACCACCTTTATAAAGTTTTACATCCTTAACTGCATCAGGATTAAAAACAGAGAAAAATCCAAACAGGTGTGAAGAGTTATAAACTGGAGCTTCGTCAAGCAACACGAGGTTTTGATCTATGCTTCCTCCTCTTACATTAAAACCAGTTGCTCCTTCTCCGACTGTGGTCACACCGGGTAGTAATTGTATGCTTCTTATTATTTCGACTTCGCCAAGCAAAGAGGGCATCTTTTGGATAGTTGCTATATCCATTTTATTGACGCTCATCTCTATATCAGTTACATTTTTGTCTTTTGCTTCACCAGTTACGACTACTTCTTCTATAGCAATCCCACCTACGCTAAGCTCGACATCTGTTTTTGTGTTTTCGGTTAAATCTATTTTTAGAATTTGAGAATCAAACCCGAGATAGGCAAACTCAACCTGATAGGTGCCAGGCTCTACAGATATAGAGTAGAAGCCGTACTCATTACTCGTAGCACCAACTCCCAGTTCAGTTACATAAGCAGTGGCCCCGATTAATGTTTCACCATTGCTAGCATCTTTAATGTATCCATTAATGGTTACTTTTTCTTGTGCAGCTAAGGATAAGCTGAAGAGTAATGAGAGCGTTAAGTAAATTGTTCTTTTTAGCATGTAGTTTTATTCTGGTACACAAAAATCGAAATCTCCAAAGAGTTGACGTAGACTTTAATATTGATTAACAAAATTGTTGATATAATGTTAACACTAACTAAAAATTATACGAATTAAGATACTTTATGGATAAAGGGTTTCAGTACTTAAACCAATAGACATATCGATCATATTGTGTTTTTAATTAATTATTGTTTTTGATGATCTAAAGGTGAGTTCATTTATTTTGATTTGAATTAACTTATGTTAATAAATGCTTGCGTATACGTCTTAAAAGCTTTTTAAATTGCAGTATGGGCTTATATAGCAAATTTGTATTGCCGAAGATTGTGAATTGTGTATGTGGTCTAAAACCTACTCGTAAGCAAAGAGAAAAAGTAGTCCCTCAGGCAACGGGCAAAGTACTAGAGATAGGAATTGGGTCTGGGCTCAATCTGCCATTTTATAATACTGAGCAAGTGGACCACATTACAGGCATAGACCCAGCTCCAGAAATGTGGGAGCTTAATTCTTGGAAGGGTGACATCGAGGTGAATTATGTACAATCTAGTGCAGAGGATCTTAACTTAGAAAATGATTCTTTTGATAGCATAGTTTGTACTTACACATTATGTACTATACCAAATGCCCAGAAAGCCCTAAGTGAAATTATGCGTGTTCTAAAACCTAGTGGAAAATTTATATTTACCGAGCATGGATTAGCGCCAGATCCTAGTGTTATGAAAACTCAAAATAGAATCAACCCATACTGGAAACGATTAGGTGGAGGTTGTAATCTTAATAGAAATATGGAAGAGTTAATTTCTGTAAATGGATTTAAATTTTCTTCATTCGATAAAATGTATATCCCTGGATGGAAGCCTGCGAGTTTCAATTATTGGGGAGTAGCAGAGAAAATTAAAGTATAGATGGTAAAGAAATTAGAAACAGATTATTTGATTGCTGGAAGTGGAGCTATGGGTATGGCCTTTGCTGATATTCTTGTGACTGAGTCAGATGCAAGTATTATCATTGTCGATAGATATCCTAATCCTGGGGGTCATTGGAATGTGGCTTATCCCTTTGTAACACTTCACCAGCCGTCGGCGTTTTATGGAGTTAGCTCGACAGAACTAGGCAATCGCCGAGTAGATAACTCAGGCCTCAACAAAGGATTACAAGAACTGGCAACTGGTGCAGAAGTAATGACTTATTATGATAAGGTCATGAAAAATTATTTGCTTGAAAGCGGCAGAGTTCAGTACTTCCCTATGTGCGAATATCTAGGAGATGGGAAATTTAAATCTTTAATTACGGACGATGAATATGAGGTAACGATTAAGAAAAAACTAGTAGATGCTACATATCTTAAGACATCAGTACCTTCTACGCATACGCCAAGTTTTACCATTGCTCCAGAATCTAAGTTTATTCCACTTAACGACTTGCCAAAAATTAAAAGTAGTCCTGAAGGGTATGTAGTAATCGGTGGTGGCAAAACAGGGATAGATGCTTGTCTATGGTTATTAGAACAAAATGTGAATCCCGATAAAATAACTTGGATTGTATCAAGAGATGCTTGGTTGATAGATAGGCGTAACACACAGCCTTCTATGGAATTCTTTAAAGATTTTATGGGTACTCAAGCAGCACAGTTTGAGTCAGTAGCTCAGTCGTCTTCTATTGATGATATGTTTGATAGGTTAGAACGATCAGGAGTGCTCGTGCGGATAGATACCAAAGTAAAACCAAAAATGTTTCATGGTGCAACGATCAGTCAATTAGAGTTAGAGGAACTGCGAAAAATTAAAAATGTAGTTAGGAAGGGTAGAGTATCACGAATAGAAAAGGATAAAATTATCTTGGCAGAAGGTGAAATTCCTACCAGCACAGAAACAGTTCATGTTGATTGTTCTGCGAGCGCTATTCCTAATTTAGAGATGAAGCCTATTTTCGAAAAGGGAATGATTACACCTCAGACGGTTCGTTCTTACCAGCCAGTGTTTAGTGCAGCATTCATAGCTCATATAGAATTAGCTTATGAAGAAGATGATAAGAAAAATGAAATTTGTCAAGTAGTGCCTCTACCAAATCATGATACGGATTGGATAAGGATGCTTGTTGTATTTATGCAAAATCAATTTAACTGGAGCCAAGATAAAGACCTTCGAAAGTGGTTATATAATAATCGTTTGGAGGGATTTGGGAAGTTGGTTGCAGACCGTGATAGAGATAATCCTGAGTATGAAGAACTGCTCAAACGAATGAGAGATAGTTCTTTTCCAGCAGTGATAAAATTACAAGAGTATATAGTGCAGCTTGACAGCTCTGAATAATGTTGTCCTTAATTCAGGTCAATTCTAAAGCTAAGATTCAAAGTGCGATTGAGCAAGTTAGTCGTTGTGCCTACCACCGCATTTAAAGGTTTTTGGTCATCTTGATCTCTAGACTCTATAAGCTGTTCGTACTTAACATTCATGTTGTCAAGAGCATTAATTACTGATAGGCTTAGACTCGCTTTATGTTCGCCAAGATCTAGTCCATATCCGGCACTCAGGTCCAGTCTTTGGTAGGCAGGTAATCTTTTAAATCTTTGTGCCACTGGTATATCTCTGATATCTTCATTATTAGTGAATGCATTAAGATCAGTGTATAATCTTCCTGTACTAAATATCCAATTTGCTCCAAAGGTAAAATCGCTCAGATGGTATTCATTGATCCATTTTAACTGATGTGTTCTGTCATCTTCTGAAGCAAAGTATTCACCTCTCCTAATTTGATCAAAACTGTGTTCAGTTTTACTCAGCGTGTAACTTAAGTAAGTATCGTATTGCTTAAAATTTGCACTTAGTAAAATATCAACACCCATTGATCTACCTTTACCTGTAAATAGTTCGTACGGACTATTCTGGTTGTTTTCTTGGTCTGATTGTCCAGGAGCCTGACCACCAGATAGACCTGTCGGATTTACTACAGCGTATTCTAGCATACCTGTCATATCTTTTCGATATGCTTCAATATCTAATAAAAAGTTGCCAAACCTAGCAGTACCACCAATCATTAAGTTTTGAGATTCGATGATTGGTATTTCCTTCTGATTTCCTTGCACCCATAACTCATAGAGTTGCCCTCGGTACTCATAATTAAGCTCTCTTAAAAATTGTTGATTTTTACTGTAAGAGCCTTTGAATCTGACTGCATCAGAGGAGATATAATTAAATGATAATCGTGGAGAAAAATATAATTTTTCTGTACCATCGTAATAAGAGCTTCTAGCCCCTAAGTTAAAGTTGACTTTGTTTGATAACTCTACATTGTAAGAAGCGTATGGAGTAATCTCATTTACTTGACTATTCCCACTTAAATTGATTTTTTTATTTTCTTGAAACTGGTATTCTACATCATGGCGCACACTCTCTATTCCAATTGACAAGGTGTTTTTTTGAAAAAGTTTTGAGACTTTTATGTTGGCACCGATGTCGCTTAAATTATTTACTTGGGAAGTATTGATGCTTAAATCTTTTACTCTTGAAAGTTCGTTTTTGATATTTAAATCAGTAAAACCTTCATTAGCATATTGTGAATAAAATAGTCTGGTATCAATTTTAAGGCTTTTACTAATCTTGGTATTCAGTAGCGCACTCGCTCCAAGATTACTCCACTGCTCTTCTATATTGGTTCTAAGATTTATTTTTTGTCTTAGTCTTCTTTCGCTTCCAAAATTAGAATCAATGGAGAAGTCGTCCATACTAGAATAGAAATTAAATGAAAGTGTTGTCTCTTCATTTGGCACCCATGCATACTTTGCATTCAAATCATAAAAATTAAAATTAGGATCGACCTGACTCTTAGCAGTGTTTAAAACAAAGTTTTGAGTTAATAATAAATCTTCAGATTTTGGAGAAAATGAGTTAAACTTTGTATTTGAAACATTACCTAAAGTAGATCTGCCACTTACGAACAAGCTGGAAGTCTTGCTAATAGGTAGGCCGAGATTTACTGAGGCAGTTAATAAATTAATATCGGCAGTAAGTTTCGGCTTTCCATTCAATTTATCTTTACTCAGAATCTCAACCACGCCAGCTGTTTTACCTCCATATTGGATGGGAAAAGCATTTTTATAAAAATTTATTTTTTCTATATAGTTGCTATTGATGGAGCTAAATATGCCATAGTAGTGATTAGCATTATAGACTGGAATACCATCTAAAATTAGCAGGGTCTCATCATCATTACTGCCCCTTATTTTGATCTCAGCGGAAGCATCATCTGCTGCATTTATGCCAGGTAACAACTGTAAGTTTCTCGATAGGTCATTGCCTGCTAATCCAGATGTTGTGTTTTGTACTTGAGTATTATT